>JADHLS010000127.1 GCA_016780605.1 Reyranella sp. | reverse complement strand
ATGAAGGCGACGCCGAAGAAGCTCGTGTAGGCAACGATGAAGAAGGCGACGATCGACGCCGCCAACCAACCGCCGAGGGCAAAGGCGAGCAGGACCGACCTTGCGGACATTTGTTCTCAGTCTGCGCTTCACCTGCCGGCGGTGCAATCGTAGCGGCGTAGGAATTCGGGATCGAGATCGAAGCCGAGACCGGGGGCCGTCGGCACCTCGAGCGACTTCTGCCAGCGCGTCAGACCGAAACCGTACGCATCCATCGAATCATCGGCTTCGACGGTGGCGAAGTAGCCCTCTTTGTCGGTGACGGCAAGCATGTGCAGCGAGGCCAGCGCCGCTGGCCCGACGAACGGCGTGTGCGGCGCCGCGGTCTTGCCGGCCGAGGCGAGCACGCCGAGGGCGCGCCGGGCTTCGCTGAGACCACCCAGCATGCAGACATCGGGCTGCAGCACGCCGATCGACGCCGTCCTGGCGTAGACCGCCATCTGCTCGGCCGAGCCGAGATCGGCGCCCATGCCGATCGTGATCCCGGGCAGCGCCGGGCAGTCCAAGAGATCCTCGGGCGGCCAGCTCGGGTCCTCGAGGAACAGGAGATCGAGCGCGGCCCAACGCTTCTGCTCCCGCTTCACATCGGCGAGCGTGTGGGCATTGTTGCAATCGGCGACGAAGGGCGTTGCGGCAGGAATGGCGCGGCGCACCTCCTCGATGACCTCGAGGCTTGCTTCGTGCACCTTCACCGATGCGACGCCACGCGCCAGCGCCTGCTCGACGCGCTTTCGCGCGCGGCCGGGATGGTCGTACTTGTCGAGGCTTGCCATCACCGGAACGCGGCTACGCTTGGCGCCGCCCAACAGGGCCGAGACCGACTGGCCCGCTTCCTTGCCCGCGATGTCCCACAGCGCGATGTCGACGGCGGCCAGGGCATTCAGCACCGTGCCTGCCCGGCCGAAGCTCGCAAAGCGCTTGCGGGCGGCGAGGTTCAGCGCCTCGCGCTCGCCGACCGGCTTGCCAAGATAGTGCGGCGCGATGGCGTCGCGGATCGTGGCGAACAGCGCCTGCTGCATCGGCGGCCGCAGCGACAGGCATTCGCCATAGCCCTGCAGGCCCGACCGCGTCGTCACCCGGGCGAGCGTGAGGCAGAGATCGCCCGACACCAGCGGCGACGGCACGTCCGGCGGCCGGCGCGGTGCGGGGATGCGAAGCGCAATGGGCTCGATGCGATCGATGATCATGGGCGGCCCCGCTTCGCTCAGAACGCCTTGTCGCTCTGCGGCCGATACTTGTTCTTCGGCACGAAGCCCGACTTGTCGGCTTTCCGAGGATCGCGCACCCAGACCTCGCGGTTGGGATGGAGCCCGCCGCCGCGCGTCGCCGGCACGGCGCTGAGCCGGGCGCGGCGCAGCAGGCGGGTGTCGGCATCGCCGCAGTTGGGATGGATGCCGCCGTTGGCGGCGACGGCCTTCTCCCACGCCGCCTTGCGCCGGGCGAGGACGGCGGGGTCGGCAAGCGCCGTGCAGTTGAGCTCGTTCTTGTTGAGGTCGGCCACGATCTCGTCGCCATCCTCGATGAAGGCGATCGGGCCGCCCAGCGCCGCCTCGGGCCCGACATGGCCGATCACCAGGCCGACCGAGCCGCCGGAGAAGCGCGCGTCGGTCATCAACGCGATGGTGATGCCGCGATCGCGGCAGAGCGTGGTTATGCGCGAGGTCGGGTCGAGCATTTCCGGCATGCCGGGCGCGCCGGTCGGGCCCTCATAGCGCACGATGACGATATCGTTGTCCTGGAAGGCCTCGGGCCTCTTGTCGAGCGCCTCGAGAAGGCTGCGCTCGCCCTCGAAGATGCGGGCGCGGCCGCGGAAGACGTTGTTCTCCAGCCCGCCCTCGACGCCCGCGAGCTTGAGGATGGCCGAGAACTCGGGCGACAGGTTGCCGCCCAGCAGGCGCAGGCCGCCGGTCGGCTTGTAGGGCTTGTCGACGCTATGCACGACGGTGCCGTCGGCCTTCTTTGCGCCGAGCCGCTTCACTTGGGACGCCAGCGTCTCGCCGGTGCAGGTCATGACCTCGCCGTTCAGCAGGCCGGCGTCGAGCAGCTCGCGCACGATCGCCTGCACGCCGCCCACCGCGTCGATGTCGACCATCGAGTACTTGCCGTAAGGCCGCGCGTCGGTGAGCACGGGCACGACATGCTGCGAGAGGTGGTTGAATTCCTCCGGCGTCATGACCTCCTTCCAGAAGTCGGCGAAGCCCGCCGCGCGTGCGATCTCCGGCACGTGCAGCACGACGTTGGTCGAGCCGCCGACCGCCATGGCGACGATCACCGCGTTGCGCAGCGAATCGCGCACCACGATGTCGCGCGGCCGCAAGCCCTTGGCGATCAGGTTGGCGAGATGGCCGACCAGCTCGGCCGGGAACTCCTTGACGCGGCGCGGATCGTCGGAGGCCGGTGCCACCATGTGCAGGGGCTGCATGCCGACCACGCCGATGAAGGTCTGCATGGTGTTGTAGGTGAACATGCCGCCGCAGCTGCCGATGCCCGGACAGGCATGGCAGGCGATGTGGTCGCGAAACGCGACGTCGGGATGCTGCGCGGCCTGGTAGGCGGTGACGATGTCCAGCGCCTCGCCCGTCTTGGGATCCTTGCCGGGATGGATGGCGCCGTCGGACATGATGATGGCAGGCTCGTTGTGCTCGAGCAGCGCGGCCAGCGTGCCGACCGGCGGCTTGTCGCAGGCGACGACGGCGATCGTGCCGGCAAGGCCGGTGGCGCTCAAATGCTCGCACAGCGCGTCGTTGGTCACCTCGCGACCGATCAGCGAATAGCGCATCTCGCGCGTGCCGTTGCGGATGCCGTCGGAGGTGGCGATGGTGTATTCGGGCTGCACCAGGCGCAGCTTGAGCTGGCCCTGGCCCGCGCCGACGCGGCTCTTCAGCGCCTCGTGGATCGCCTCGACCTTGGCCATGACGCCGAGATAGCACTGACTGTCGCCCTTGGTGCCGACGACGCCGACCGACGGCTCATGGATCAGGTCCGGATCGGCGCCGATGGCGCGTGCGATCCCGATGGTCTGGGAAGAGCGGCCGGGATGGCGGTCGATGGTCACGATGCTCGATTTCGTCACAATGTCCCCTTGCCCAAATTTTGGGCCCAATGTGCCGCCTTATAGCAGGCCGCGGCCCCGGGGCACCCGCCAAGCGGCCGCATAGCGGTAGGGCCAAAGCCGGTAGCGACGGCACGTTATGTGCGCAAGGGCACAGAACGGACTTGGAATGGCGGCCTACCCTTGCGGCCAGTCCTTGCGCGAGAGAGACCGATGGCCCACGTCCTGTCGACCTTGCTCTACTACGTCGCCCTGCTGCTGATCGGCGCGTCGATGCCGGCGGGCGCCATGGATTGCCTGTCGGCCGGCGGGCATCGCGAAGGCCAGCCGGCGCTAAACGCCAGGCACATCACCTTCGACGGCCACGACATGATCCTGGCTGGCGACTTCAACGACCGCTACGTCGTCTCCTGCGACACGATGAATCCCGGCCTGTGGTGCCACGGGACGGCCGGCCCGCTCGACATCGTCGTCGTCCTGAATGGCGACAAGATGCTCGAATCGATCGCCGACCGCCGGACCGGCCGAGAGCAGCTCGGCCTGTCCTATGTCTGCGAAGGTCCCCTCGAAGTCTCGAAGTAGGCGCGCGCTACCAATCCTGCGCCATTCCCAGCAGGCCCAGCGCCTCGCGGCGCAGGCGCAGCAGCTCGGGATGGTCACGGTGGCGCGGAAAGTCCAGCGGCACGGCCAGATCGGCGCGCAGTCGCGCCGGCCGGTCGCTGAACACCAGCACGCGGTTGGCCAACAGCAATGCCTCCTCGACGTCGTGCGTGACCATCAGCACGGTGAAGCCGCGCGCCTGCCAGAGGCGCGTCAGCTCGCCCTGCATGGCAAGCCGGGTCAGGCTGTCGAGCTTGCCCAAAGGCTCATCGAGGATCAGCAGGCGCGGATCGTTGACCAGGGCGCGCGCCAGCGAGGCGCGCTGGGCCATGCCGCCCGACAGCTGATGCGGGAAGGCCCTGGCGAACTTCTCCAGGCCGACCAGCTCGAGCGCGTCATCGACCCGCTGCTTGTGATGCTTCAGCAGACCGCGCGTCTCCAGGCCCAGCGAGGCGTTGCGCCAGACCGTGCGCCAGGGATAGAGCGTCGGGTCCTGGAAGACGACGACGCGCGAGGGATCGGGACCGGCCACGGTCTCGCCGTCGACCAGCAGCTGGCCGCTGCGCGGCTGGTCGAGACCGGCGACGAGGCGCAGCAAGGTGGACTTCCCGCAGCCGCTCGGCCCCAGCAGGGCCACGAACTCGCCCGGCGCTGCCTGAAAGGAGACGTCTTCGAGCACCGGCAGGTAGTCGCCGTGCAGGACGAAACCGTGATCGACATGGCGCACGTCGAGGGCCGTGCCGACCGTCGGCTCGGTGGCCGCGGGCCGTGTCGCAAGCGCTACCATTTCACCAGCCCCTTCTGCCAGGCCAGCAGCCGATCGCGCAGCCGGAACAGCAGCGTGATCAGCGTCGAGCACATCAGCGCCATCACCAGCAGCGCGCCGTACATGTTGGCGTAGGCCGCCCAGCCCTGTGCCCATTGCAGGTACCAGCCCAGCCCTGACTTCACGCCCAGCATCTCGGCCACCACCAGCACGGCAAAGGACGAGCCCAGCCCCATGAACAGGCCGACGAACACGTGCGGGAGCGCCGCCGGGATTGCCACCTTCAGGATCAGGAAGCGCGGGGAAGCGCCGAGCGTACGCGCCACGTCGTAGTACGACGTCGACACGCTCGCCACGCCCGACCAGGTGAGCACGATCAACGGGAACGCCGTCGCCAGCGCGATCAGGAAGGTGCTGGCGCTGCCGCTGGTCGGGAAGATGAAGAAGGCGAGCGGCAGCCAGGCGGTGGCCGGCAACGGGCCGACCACGCGCATGATGGGATGGATCCAGTAGCCGACGCGCGGCGACCAGCCCAGCGCCACACCGATGGCAAATCCCACCGCCGCGCCGATGACGAAGCCGCGCGCCAGCAGCAGCACCGAGTTCAGCAGGCTGTCGCCGAGCCGCCGCCAGTCGTCGGTGTAGACCTCGACGAAGGCCTGCGGCGAGGGGAAGAAGGGCAGCGGCAACAGATCGAGCTTGGCGGTGACGATCTCCCAGGCAGCGATGGCCAGCGCCAGCGCCACCAGCCACGGCGCCGCACGACCAATGCTCGCAGCGCGCTCCGAGAAGCGACCGGCCAGCGCGGCCGACAGAAGGCCCGCCGCCAGCACCAGGGCGATACCGCCCAGGGTGCCGGTGCGCTCGAGTTCCTGGGTATCGGGCCATGCCAGCACCAACGCCGCCACGCCCAGCCAAAGCAAACCGGCGACGGCGAGCAATCCCAGGGAGTGAGGTCGCGCGCCATCGCCGGCCCGTACCGCGCCCGACGACCGGGCGGGCGCGGTTTCCGCTATCGTCGTCATGATCGATCCCCTCAGCCCAGGACGTCGGCCGTGACGCGCGCGGCGTACTTCGAGATGTCGGTGCCCTGCTTGAAGACCTGGATCTGCTTCAGCTCCTCGCCGTAGGCCGCGATTTGGCTGCGCAGATCGGCCGCCAGCGGATTGTGGTGATGCGTGTGGCTCTTCAGCATGGCAACGAGCTGGTCGACCGGCGCCTTGGCATGCGGCGCGAAGATGGCGGCGGCGGCCTCGGGATTGACCGCGACCCACTCCTGCGCCTCGAGCAGCGACTGCACCAGCGCCGCCGCGACCGGCTTTTCCTGGCGGATCAGCGTGCCGCGGATGCCGAGCACGCAGCAGGTGCGATGGGCGAACTCGCCAGTGAGATTGGTGGCGACCTCGGTGAGGCCATCGCGCTCGCGCGCCATCCAGCCCAGCGGATCGCCCTGGCAGAAGGCCTGAACCTCGCCCTTCTTCAGCGCCACCGGCAGCACGTCTCCCGGGAAGACGCGCCATTCGACCTCCTTGTTGGGATCGACGCCCGCCTGTTGCAGCATGATCGAGAAGAAGTTGCGATCGGGTGCGGCGAGATCGGTAATGCCGATCGCCTTGCCCTTGAGATCGCCAATCTTCGTGATGCCGCTGCCCGGCGCCGCCAGGAGCCGCATGCAGCCGCCATGGATGCCAGCCGCGATCTTGACGTCGAAGCCGCCTTCGAGCGGCTTCAGCCAGCGCAGCGCCATGCCGACGCCGGCATCGGCCTTGGACGTGGCGATGGCCTCGAGCAACTGGTCGGTCGAGCCGCCGAAATTGATCAGCTCGACATCGAGATTGTGGCGCGCGAAGTACCCCTTCTCCTGGGCGACGGCGACGCCGACGGTGCAGATGGCTGTGGCGTTCCAGGTAAGCTTCAGCGCGCGCTTTTCGGGCAGCACCACCGGCGTGCCGAAGGAGGCGCGGCAGATCGCCGGATCGAAGGGATCGACCGGCGGCGCGCCCATGAAAGCACGGGCCAGCACGCCCGCCGGCAGGAGCGTGCCGGTAACGGACGCGGCACGCAGGAAATTGCGGCGGCTGGGAAGACGGAACATACGCAGCGACTCCAGAGAAAACGCGGGAGGGAAGTCGAAGACGCACTAAGCGTCCGGCGGCGCTCAGCCGCGACAGCAACAAGAGCGGGCGGCGGAAGGATTGTTGGTCATCACGCGATCAAGATCGGCCGCCGCGCGCCGCGCGTAAATGATCTGGAAAACCAAAATTCGGCTCAGTCGGGAAAGTGTGTGCTTTGCGCCGCCGACGCGGCGAAAAGAACCATCAGCGCTGAGCGATGCAGACCGCCGACAAGAGCGGCGTCGGCGAACTATCGCCCGCCGGCGTGCTTTCGGTCCTTTGCGATCCGACGCCGATCGTCCGAACCGTGTCGCGCGAGGCGAGCCGCCCCGCGTCGTTCTTGAGGTCGGCCAAGGCGACCTCGCAGCCCTGCCGCGTGACGAAGCTCACCTGGTAGCTCGAGATCGCCTGGCCGCCGAGGAACCAAGTCACCAACAGCATGAACTCCATCGCCGCCCCCACTTCATCCTGCCTGCATCGTAGCGAAGTTCGAGGCGTCCAGCAGTATCTTCTGCTCAACGGCAAATAGTCCGTCTCACGCGGGCAGTTTGCACCTGCTAGACATGGACTGTCTCCAACGTCCGGAGAGCCTCAGTCCATGAGCCTGCCCCCGAGTGGCTTCAAGCCCGACCAGATCGGGCTGGTCGATATGGGGGACATCTCCTTCTACGACGCACACAGCGTCACCCCAGTGTTCAACCCCTGGGAGATGGGGCCGTACGCCGCGAGCTTTGGCGAGATCGTGCTGAACGTCACCTGGGACGCGCTTCAGCCCACCGCAACCTCGCTTTCCACGACGCTGATCGATAACGCCATCAGCCAGCTCAACCAGTTCAACGCCCAGTACGGCACCGACATCGGCATCAAGCTCCGGGTGTGGGGCGGCTTCCGGGCGCCGGAATGGGCCAAGGAGCTCGGCGGACCGCCTATCACAATCACCGGCCAGGGCGCCGTCGATCCCGGCGACTATACCGACCAGACCATCGGCCGCTTCTGGACCACCGACTACATCAGCGCGTGGCTTGGCCTTCAGAACCAACTGGCCCAGATCTACGACAACAATCCCATCATCCGCGGCATCTCCCAGACGGCCGGCGCGAGCGCCACGGACGAGCCGTTCGTCCCGCTGCACGGCGATGCGCCGGTGTCGGCCGTATCGAACGCGACCGTGAACCAGCCGGCGCTGCTGGAGGCCGGCGGCTATCGCGACGCCGCCGACGCGCTGACGCTGCGCGCGGCGATCGCCAGCTACTCGCAATGGTCGACCACGCCGCTCGATTTCACCTTCAATAACCATTACCTATTCGATAGTGGCGGCCACGCCGACCCGAACTTCACGCTCGCCGTTCTGCAGCAGGCGCGGAACGCGACCCGCGTGGTCCAGGCCGGCAATCATGCGCTGCGCGACCCGCTCTATTCAGCCGATCTCATTGTCTACAACCAGCTCGCCGCCGATGCGGCGCTGAAGCCGTCGATCGCGCCCAACAGCTTCCAGACCGCCGCTCCTATCACCTTCTTCCCGGCCTTCTCCGACTGGCAGGCCGCCATCGCCGACGGCGTCGCGCTGAACGCCGGCAATATCGAGCTGTGGGACTTTCCCACCACCCCCGTCGTCACCGGCTTCACCGGCCTGTCCCCCGCGCAAGTGCAGGCGCTCGCCGCCGTGCTCGCCGCGGGCACGCCGCCGCCCACGACGTACGCGCCTGACGACAGCTCGGCGCTGGGCTTCATCGCGCCGGCGATCGTGAGCGGCGCCCCGGGCACGGTGGCCCTCACCGGCACCAACGCCGTACTGCTGGCGAGCACGAGCTCGCTGGGCACCTACTCCGTCGTCCTGACGTCAATCAACGGCAACATGCTGGGCCTCACCGATTTCACCGGGACGGTGATCGGTGCGACCACCGGCTCCACGCTCGCGCTGTCAGGCACGCTGGCGCAGATCAACACCGTGCTGGCGCACCTCACCGACTCGGTGGGGTCAGGCAACGACATCGTGCAGTTCGTGGCGACCGACAGCAGCGGCGACGTCAGCGTCCGTGACGTCGGCGTGCTGGCGACGACGCCGCCTGCTTCCGCTGCCGTCCCGACCCCGGGCACATTGCCCGCGCAGCAGTCGTTCAGCATCAGCGGCGGCAACGCGCGCGTGGTTGCACAGGGCAGCATGGCGAGCCTCGACATCGCGGCGGGCTTCGGCAACAGCGGCATGCTGGTCCTCGGCGGCGTGCAGAGCTCGCTCAACGTCACCGGCAATCTCACGGTCGATGGCAATACCAGCCTGTTCGCCCAGCTCTCGCCCAACGCCTACAGCACCGCAACCCTCAAGGTCGGCGGCGCGTTCGACGTGCAGAGCGGCGCCACGGCCTTTCTGTCCGGCCAGTTCACCGCCGGCCAGTTCACCAATGAACTCGGCGGCACGATCCGCGCCAGCGGCCAGCTGGTCTCCGGCAACGGCACCATCCTCAACAACGGCATGATCGAGGCGACGGCCGACCAGACGCTGGGCGCGACGCGCCTGGTCATCAACAACAGTCTCACGCATAGCGGCGCCGGCACCGGCACACTGCAGATCGATGCCGGCGCGACGCTGGTCCTGAACGGCGCCGTGACGTCGCAGACCATCAAGTTCGCATCCAACACGGTCACTCAGCTCGCCAACAGCCCCTATGCGCCGAGCACGCTGGTGATCAGCAATGCCCCGGCGCTGTCGGGCGTCACGATCAACGGCTTCACCTTCGCCGACAAGCTGGTGCTGCCGAATGTCAACATCACGGGTCAGGCGGCGCCGACCTATGACAGCGCCAGCAACACGTTGACCGTGCACCGCCAGGGCGCCTCCGACCTCACATTCACGATCGACAATGCCGACCTCACCGGGCTCTCGGTCAATGGCGTCTACAACCCCCTCACCAACCAGACCGCCATCACCTTCGTTGCCCCGGCCGGCGGCATCTCGCCCACCATCAGCGTAGCCGGCAGCAGCGGCCCCGGCGTCCCGGGCACCCTGCGCGGCGGCGCCGTCGGCAGCCAGACCCTCGTGCCGGAAGTCGTGCTCCAGGCGCCGCTCACCGCCGGCGCCGATCCCACCACCACGATGTTCAAGCTGGAAGTCCAGGTGCTGGACGGCGGCGCTGTCGGGGTCAGTGGCCAGACGCCGCAGACGACAATCGTCAGGACCGACACCATCGCCAATCTCGAAGGCTACCTGGAGACCCTCATCTACGAGACGCGTACAAGCGCCATCGATCA
>JADHLS010000126.1 GCA_016780605.1 Reyranella sp. | reverse complement strand
CCTGCCCCTTCAGCAACAACGTGCTGGCGGCGCTGCGCGAGATCGCGCAGCAGCAGTTCGGCTACGACGGCGTGAAGAAGGCCGGCGTGACCGTGGCGCAGACCGCGGCGACCGCCGTCGATGCCTCGGCTAAGACGGTGACGCTGGCCGACGGCAACAAGCTCTCCTACGACCGGCTGGTGATGTCGCCGGGCATCGACATCAACTGGGGCGCGCTGCCGGGTTACGACGAGGCGGCGGCGCAGAAGATGCCGCATGCCTGGAAGGCCGGCGCCCAGACCGTGCTGCTGCGCCAGCAGCTACAGGCCATGGACGATGGCGGCCTGGTCGTCATGTCCTCGCCAGCCAATCCATTCCGCTGCCCGCCGGGTCCCTACGAGCGCGCCAGCCTGATCGCCTATTGGCTGAAGATCTGGAAGCCCAAATCCAAGCTCCTGATCCTCGATTCCAAGGACGTCTTCTCCAAGCAGCGGCTGTTCCAGCAGGCCTGGCCGCAGCTCTACCCCGGTGTCATCGAATGGGTGTCGCTGAGCCAGGGCGGCAAGGTGACCTCGGTCGATCCCTCGACGCTGACCTTCGTCACCGACTTCGGGCGTCACAAGGCGGCGGTCGGCAACGTCATTCCGCCGCAGAAGGCCGGCGCCATCGCCCAGCAGGCGGGCGTTACCGACCGGACCGGCTGGTGCCCGGTCGAGCCGGTCGCCTTCGAATCGACGCTGCAGCCCGGCATCCATGTCGTCGGCGATTCCGCGATCATGGGCGGCATGCCGAAGTCGGCCTTCGCCGCCAACGCCCAGGCCAAGGTGTGCGCCGCCGCGATCGTCGAGCTGCTGGCCGGCCGCAAGCCGCAGGATCCGATCCTGATCAACACCTGCTACAGCCTGGTGGCGCCCGACTACGGTATCTCGGTCGCCGGCGTCTATCGGCCGGACAAGGGCGTGCTGGCCGACATTCCCGGGGCGGGCGGCACCAGTCCGCTGGAAGTGGTGGGTGGGTTCCGCGGCCAGGAGGCGCTCTATGCCTCCAGCTGGTTCGACACCATCACCGCCGAGGTCTACGGCTGATCATGCTGCGTGCGAGCCTGCTCGCCGCCCTCCTGCTGATGCCGCTCGCCACCGCCGGGCGCGCCCAAGGGACGTCGGCTGGAACACCTGTCAGCTACACCGTCGTCGACGATGCCATTCCCCGGCCGCTCACGGCGAGCCCGGGCGATGCCTCGCGCGGCCGCGCGATCGTGGCCAATCGCAGCGTCGGACTCTGCCTGCTCTGCCACAGCGGACCCATTCCCGAAGAGCGCTTCCAGGGCACTCTGGCGCCAAGCCTCGGTGGCGCGGGAACGCGCTGGTCGGTCGCGCAGTTACGTCTGCGCATCGTCGACGGCTCGCGTCTAAATCCGGACACGATCATGCCGCCCTATTACCGGACGACGGGCCTCGTGCGTGTCGCCAGGGCGTTCGAGGGCAAGACCATCTTGACGGCCGAGCAGATCGAGGATGTCGTGGCCTATCTCGCGACGCTGAAGGAGCAGTGATGCCAGGACCGAAAAAGGGGGCGACGCGACGTACCTTCCTCGCCGGCGCCGCCGTGGTCAGCGTCCTGCCGCTCGGCGCCGCGCGGGCAACGCCCGAGGCGATGGCGGCGGCGATCAAGGAGGTCGTCGGCGACAAGCCGATCCGCGAAGGCCGCGTCACCCTCGACATTCCGCCGCTCAGCGAGAACGGCAATGCCGTCCCGCTCACGGTGTCGGTCGACAGCCCGATGACCGAGGGCGACTTCATCAGGGCCATCCACGTCTTCAACGAGAAAAACCCGCAGCCCCACGTCCTCGATGCGCGGCTCGGGCCGCAGAACGGCAAGGCGTCGATCTCGACGCGCATCAAGCTCGGCGATTCGCAGAAGATCGTGGCCATCGCCGAGACCAGCAAGGGCGAGTTCTTCAGCGCCAGCGCCGACGTCATCGTGACGCTCGCCGCATGCGTGGAGGACCTGACATGACCAACGTCCTCATCAATGCACCCAAGGCGGCGAAGAAGGGCGAGGTGATCGAGCTCAAGGCGCTGATCCTGCATCCCATGGAGAGCGGCTTTCGGCCGGGAACCAACGGAACGATCATCCCGCGCAACATCATCGAAAGGGTCGTGGCGACCTGGAACGGCAAGGAGATCTTCCGCATGGATTTCTCGCCGGCGATCGCCGCCAACCCGTTCGTGTCGTTCTTCGCCGTGGCAGCCGAGAGCGGCAAGATCGCCTTCCGCTGGACCGGCGATGAAGGTTTCGCGGTCGAAGAGTCAGTCGCCATTGACGTTGCCTGAGCGCATGCGCTGGCGCCCCGCGTTGGCGCTGCTGCCGGTCGTGTTCGCCGCTTCCTTCGCCATGGCGCAAGCCGGCGCCGACAAGTCGGCGAGCGACACGCGCCGTTCGGGCTACCAGGACATGGGCGCCGCGTTGCAGAAGATGCAGGACGACGACACCGCCAATCCCGGCATGTTGTACGTTCAGCTGGGCGAGCAGCTTTGGGCCAAGCCGGCGGGGGCCGCCAGCAAGGCCTGCGCCGACTGCCATTCGGTTGCCGACATGAAGGGCGTCGCCGCCCGCTATCCGGCCATTCCGGAGAACAGCGACCGTCCGATCGACCTCGAAGGCCGCATCCAGCTCTGCCGCGCCAGCCACCAGCAGGCCGAGCGGCTGGCGCCCGAGAGTCGCGACCTGTTGTCGTTGGCGGCGTTCGTTGCGCGCCAGTCCCGTGGCTTGCCGATCGCGCCGCCGGACGATGCGCGGCTGGCGCCGTTTCGCTCCGAGGGCGAGGCGATCTACCGGCGCCGCCAGGGCCAGCTCAATCTCTCCTGCGCGATCTGCCACGACGACAATGCCGGAAAGAAGCTCGCCGGCGTGACCATTCCGCAGGCCCATCCGACCGGCTATCCGATCTATCGGCTGGAATGGCAGGCCTTGGGCTCGCTGAAACGTCGGTTACGTAATTGTCTGGTCGGCATTCGCGCCGAGGCTTATCCTTATGAAGCCGTGGACTATGTCGCTCTCGAGGTCTTCCTGATGGGTCGCGCGAAGGGCATGCCATTCGAGGCGCCGGGCGTAAGACCTTGAATGAAGGCTCTACCCGGATGCGCGTGTATCCCTCTTCAACCCTGCGACCTCGCCTTCTGCGGCGACGGTCGTTCCTGGCCGGTCTCGCCGGAGCCGCCGGAGCGGCGACGGGCGCGGACGCCCAGCAGAGCGGACTGAAGTTCGCGACCGGCGCCGAGGGCGGCAGTTTTGTCGTCTATGGCGGTGCATTCGTCGACGCCATCAAATTGGCAAATCCGAAGATCGGCCTGCGGCCCGTGCCGTCGCGCGGCAGCATCGAGAATGTTCCCTTGCTCGAGGCGGGCACGGTCGACATCGGCCTGGTGTTCGGCGAGATGGCCCAGGAGTTGTTCAATCCCAAGGACGGTACACCGAGCCAGGTGAAGGTACTATCCACCGCTTATCTCAACCCCGGCATGTTCGTCGTGCGCGCCGACAGCCGCTATCACACCATCGAGGATCTCACAGGCCGCCCTGTCATCTGGAACGCGCGCGGATCGGGATTGGCGTTGCAGGGCCGGTTCGTCATGGAGGGGCTGGGCCTCGACGCTGACAAGGATTTCGATGCGATCTATACCGAGACGCTCGTCGAGGGCCCGGCCATGATCCTCGAAGGGCGCGCGGCGGCGTTGTGGGGCGCCGGCAATCGCTGGCCCGGCTTCGTCAAGATCGCGAGCGACACCCGCGGCGCACGCTTCATCACCCCCGATGACGAGCAGATCACGCGCATCGTCGACAAGTATCCGTTCATGCGTCGCATCACTATTCCTGCCGCGCGCTATCCCGGACAATCCGACCCGTTGTCGACGGTCGGATCGTGGACCTACGTGCTGGCCCGGCCAAATCTCGACGAGAAGATTGGCTATGAGCTGGCCGCGGCCCTGCACAAGGCCGAGCGCCTCGGTACCATGTTCGGCGGCCAGCTCGACGAAAGCACCGCGAAGAACACGCTGAAAGCGCTGCCCCGGCGCGACGTCCTACACTCGGGCGTCGAGCGCTACTTCCGCGAAGCCGGCCTGATCTAAGCGGAGACAGAGGGAATTTTTCTCCAATCAGCCCGGTGTGGAGGCGAATCTGCTGCCGCACCATCGCTATTCGGCTGCCCGTTTCATTGCCCGTCCGCTCGGGCAGCCCCTAGATTCAGAGCATGTTGAGCCTTGCCAACCAGTTCGTCGCCCGCGCCACGCGCCTCCTCCTGTCCGGCCTCGCAGAGCCGGCACTGTGGACGGTATCCGCCCACGGCTGCGTCGTCGGCTCGCTGGTCTGTCAGGACGGCGTCTGGCGGCTGTCCTGGTTCACGGGCGCCGACCCGCGGCTTGTGAGCTACGCCGGACCGCTCGACGGCGACACCGAGGCCTTGGCCGAGACGTTGAGCCAGCGGCTCGGCGCCCCGGTGCGTCTGGAATCCCAGCCGGTCTGAAAACCCCACTGTTGAGATTTGGCGGGCGAGGCCCGACAGTGCCCTCGAGGGCGCTGCGGCGGCGTCCCGTCTCGGGTGATTGAATCATGGATGCGATCGACAGAAAGATCGTGGCACTCCTCCAGGAGGATGCCAGCCTCTCATTGGCGCAGATCGCGCATCGCGTCGGCCTGTCGCAAAGCCCGTGCTGGAAGCGCATCCAGCGGCTGGAGAAGGCCGGCATCATCCTGCGCCGCGTGGCGCTGATCTCGCCGGAATCGATCGGCGTCGGCCTCACCGTGTTCGTATCGATCGAGACCGGCGATCATTCGTCGGCCTGGATCGCCAAGTTCGCCCAGCTCGTGACGGCGATGCCCGAGGTCATGGAATTCCATCGCATGGCCGGCGACATCGACTACATGCTGCGCGTGGCGGTGCCCGACATGCAGGCCTACGACGCGTTCTACAAGAAGCTCATCGACACCATGCCGCTCAAGAACGTGACCTCGCGCTTCTCGATGGAGCGGATCAAGTCGACCACCGCCTATCCGATCGCGGCCGACATCAAGCCGCTGCGCAAGCGCTAGGCTGGCAGGGGCCCCGGCGCGGCGGCCTGTGGTTTTCGCGGGCCCGCTGGCGCCCGGCGCCCATCTCGCTCCGCCTGGGCTCGCCTGACCGGCCGATGGACGCTTGCCGGACCGGACGGTACGGTCTGGAACCGCCATCACCCTGGAGCGTTTCAATGACCGTGCACGCCCTCAAGAAGTCGAATGTCGCCAACCTTCGCTCGAAGGTCTCGCCGGAGGAGTGGCAGGCACGGGTCGATCTCGCCGCCGCCTACCGCCTGGTCGACCTCTACGGCATGTCCGATCTGATCGCCAACCACATCTCGATGCGCGTACCGGGCGAGCCCGATGCCTTCCTGATCAATGCCTACGGACTGCTCTACGAGGAGATCACCGCCTCGAGCCTGATCAAGATCGACCACGAGGGCAACGTGCTGGCCAAGCCCGACTTCGGCGATCTCAACTACGGCGTCAACCGTGCGGGCTTCGTGATCCACAGCGCCATCCACATGGCCAAGCCCGACGTGAATTGCATCATCCACACCCACACCTGGGCGGGCATGGCGGTGTCGACCATGGAATGCGGCCTGCTGCCCAACACCCAGACCTCGATGCGCTTCGCCAAGATCAGCTACCACGACTTCGACGGCGTCGTGCTCGACACCGCCGCGCGCGAGGCGCTGGCCCAGGATCTCGGCGACAACAACGCCATGATCCTGCGCAACCACGGCCTGCTCACGACCGGCGCCACCATCCCCGAGGCGTTCAACGCCATGCATCGGCTGGAGCTCAGCTGCAAGACGCAGATCGCGGCGATGTCGTGCAACACCAAGCTGATCGACGTGCCAAGCGACGTCGTGCACGAGACCTACATGAACTTCCAGCCGCATGTCCGCCGCCCGTTCGGCGTGATGGACTGGCCGGCGCTGCTGCGGAAGCTCGACCGGATCGATCCGGGCTTCCGCGATTGATTGAGCACCCCGCCCAGCTCGCTTCGCTCCTTCGCCGCCATCGCCGCGGGCTACTGGACCGCGCCCGGGCATAGGGCGGTCGCCTGGACGTTGACCGCCGGCATGCTGCTGTTCGGCGGCATCAACGTCGGCATCACGCTCTGGCTCAACCTCTGGAATCGCGACTTCTTCAACGCCCTGGAGAAGCGCGACACCTCGCAGCTGGTCGAGCAGATCTACATCCTGGCGGCGATCGTGGCGTCGGGCGGCGTCGCGGTCGCCATCCATCTGCACATTCGCCGCCGCCTGCAGATCAACTGGCGCTCCTGGCTGACCCAGGTCACGACGCGGCGCTGGCTGCATGGCGGGCGGCAATACCAGCTCGGCCTGCTGGCCAATGATATCGACAACCCCGACGGCCGCATCGCCGAGGACCTCCGCGTCTCGACCGAGGTCGCCGTCGAGTTCGCACAGACCATCTTGCAATGCATCCTGCAACTCATCACCTTCCTCAGCGTGCTGTGGGTGCTGTCCGGCACGCTGCCGATCCGGATCGGCACCATCGAGTTCGCGCTGCCGGGCTACATGGTGTGGGCTGCCGTGCTCTACGCTCTGTTCGGCTCGATCCTGACCTATGCGCTGGGCCGCGGCCTTATCGAGGCCGGCAACGTCCGCCAGGGGCGAGAGGCCGACGTGCGATCCGTGTTGATCCGGGCCCGCGAGAACGCCGAAGGCATTGCCTTGATGCGCGGCGAGGCCGACGAACGCGCACGGTTGGCCGGCGCCATGGCCAATCTGCGCGGCGCCTGGCATGCCCAGACCCGCGGCCAGGGCAGCCTGCAGCTGCTCACCAGCGCGCTCGCCTACATCGCGCCCGTCGTGCCGTTGATCCTGGCGTTGCCGCGTTTCCTTGGCGGGGACATGCAGCTCGGCGGGTTGATGCAGACCGCCCAGGCCTTCTCCAACGTCCAATGGGCGCTGTCGTGGCTGATCGACAACTTCCCGCGCTTCGCCGAATGGCGCGCCTCGGTCGATCGGGTCGTGCAGCTGCACCAGGCGCTGCACGATCTCGAGGACACGATCGAGACGCCGGACGGCGAGCATATCGAGCTGACGCCGGGCGAGGCCGACCGCCTGGTCCTGCGCGAAGTGGGCCTCTCGCGGCCCGACGGCGAGGCCCTGGTCGCCGAGGCCGAGGTCGAGATCCAGCCCGGCGAGCGCGTTCTGATCCGCGGCCAGTCGGGCAGCGGCAAGAGCACCATCATGCGCGCCATCGCCGGCGTCTGGCCGTGGGGCCGTGGCTCGGTCGAGCTGCCGCGCGGGCGCATCGCCTTCATGCCGCAGAAGCCCTACTTCCCGCTCGGGACGCTGCGCGACGCGATGCTCTACCCGGAAAGGCCGGAGGGCATCGACGACGCGGATCTGCGCGAAGCCCTGCACAAGGTCGGGCTCGACCATCTGCGCGACCGGCTCGGCGAGGAGGACCGCTGGGATCACATCCTGTCGGGCGGCGAGCAGCAGCGCGTCGCCTTCGCCCGCGTGCTGATCCAGCGGCCGCACTGGGTGTTCATGGACGAGGCGACATCGGCGCTCGACGAGGCAGGCCAGGCCAACGTCATGCGGCTCCTGGCCGAGGAACTGCCCGGGACGGCAGTGATCAGCATCGGCCATCGTCCCGGCCTGGAGGCCTTCCATAGCCGCGAGCTTGTCCTCGAGCCCGGCGAGGAGGGGGCGCAGCTCCGGGCACGTACTTCCCAGCGCGGCCTGCGCGACATCTACCGCAAGATGGCGGCGGCCAGCCGCGCCGAGCCGATTGCGCCGGGGTTCTGGGACAACTTCCGCCGCACCCTCGTCGGACGTTGAGTCAGGTATGCGGTAACACATCGCCCGCTTGAGGCGTGCACCAAGCTCAGCGACCAGGACAAGCAGGATCTGGTGCGGTTCCTGCGGACACTGTAGGTGCTGTCTCCGGGACAGCCCGGGGGCAGCATGAAGTGCGAGACCGACAAGGCGACGATCGACTACGAGGAGCACGGCGAGGGCCGGCCGATCCTCTTCCTGCACGGCTGGACGATGGAGCGCGGCGTCGAAGCCGCCGTCTATGAGCGGATCTTCGCGACGCGCCCCGGCTGGCGGCGCATCTATCCCGACCTGCCCGGCATGGGTCGGTCGATGGCGAAGGCCGGCCTTGCCAGCCAGGACGACGTGCTGGAGGCGTTAGTCGCCTTCATCGATCGCGTGCTGCCGACGGGCCGCTTCCTGCTCGCCGGCACCTCGCTCGGGGCCTACCTGGCCCGCGCCATCGCGGCGCGTCGCCGCTCCCGCGTCGCCGGCCTGCTGCTGCGTGTGCCTTGCATCTTCGCCGAGGACGCGCGCCGGACCCTGCCGCCATTCCGTCCACTGGTGCAGGACGATGCCCTGATGGCGAGGCTCGACAACGCAGAGCGCGAGACCTTTGCCAACGTCCTGATCCAGACACCGACGTACCTCGATACGGCGCGGCAAAGATCGCAGGCGTTGATCCAGCCGGCCATCCAGGCCACGCAGCCGATCGCCATGGAGATCCGCGGCGATCCCAAGCGCTATGCCTTTTCCTTCGACCTCCTCGAAGCGGAGAAAGGTTTCGAGGAGCCGACGCTCATCGTCGCGGCGCGCCAGGACATCACCGTGGGCTATCGCGACGCCTGGACCATCCTCGAAAGCTATCCCCGCGCCACCTTCGCTGTGATCGATCGCGCCGACCACGGCTGGCCGGTCGAGTCACCCGATCTGTTGGCCGCCCTGATCGACGACTGGCTGATGCGCATCGCCGAACGCGGATTCTAGAGCACCTCGTGAAAGCCGATGGCGACGCGGTCGGGCGCGCGCGCCGCCACGCCGACAAAGGTCGCGCGCTCCAGCCATTTCAGCGACAGGTCGGAGGTCTCGAAGTGCGGCGCCGTGCGGAAATGGTAGCTGTCGACCGGCACCGCCTCGCCCCCGGACATGCGCGCCAGGATCTCGGGGCTTGCCACGCGCAGGCCTTCGTTCTGGACGTAGATCAGCGAGCCTCCGGCACTCCTGATCGTATAGCGGGCAACGACCTCGATCGTGCCGTCCGGCCGCACGATCTGCCAGTCCGCCCCGCCCGGCAGGATCTCGCCATTGAGCCGGGGCCCGTGCACCTCGCCGCCCAGGATGTCGATGATGCGGCGATGCCCGCGCGCCGTCTGGCCGAGGTCCTGGATGGCGGCCACCTTGGCCTTGATGGCGAAGGCGAAGCGCAACGCCGGCGCGGTCGAGATGAAGCGGTCGATATCGTCGGTCATGATATGATCCTGATCATGTCCGACACACTAGAGCTACGGCAGGCGAAGGCAACGGACGCTGCCGCGATTCGCGAGCTGACCCGCACCGCCTATGCCAAATGGGTGCCGCTGATCGGCCGCGAGCCCAAGCCGATGACCGCCGACTACGACGCGGCCGTGCAGAAGCACCGTTTCGACCTCCTGCACATCGACGGCATGCTGGCTGCGCTGATCGAGACCATCCGCGAGCTCGATCATCTGCTGGTCGAGAACGTGGCCGTCTCGCCGGCCTTCCAGGGACGCGGGCTTGGCCGCAAGCTGATGGCCCATGCCGAGACACTGGCGCGCGAGCTCGGCTTCGACACGATCCGGCTCTACACCAACCAGCGCTTCGTCGAAAACATCGAGCTCTATCGCAAGCTTGGCTATCGCGTGGACCGCGAAGAAGTGGTGCCGGTGGGCGTCGTCACCCACATGAGCAAGCGGCTATGATCGGGCGCGGCGGTCGGTGCGCACGACGACGGCCACCAGCAGCGCGGTCGACCAGCCGAACATCAT
>JADHLS010000125.1 GCA_016780605.1 Reyranella sp. | reverse complement strand
AGTGCTGGAAGCCGGACGCGGCGATCTACGGCCTGGTCTGCCGCGCCGGCGCCTTCCAGCCGGGTCAAGCGGTGTTCATCGACGACAGCCTGCCCAACGTCGAAGGGGCGCGCGCCTTCGGCATGCACGCCATCCATCACCGCTCGGCCCGGGATACAGTGGCGGCCCTGCGGGCGCTCGGCCTTCCGGCGTGAAGCTGCCGGCGTCGCTCGGCGACCTGCCGCGGCCGCTCTATTTCTTCGACGGATACTGCGTGCTGTGCAGCGGCTTCGTCGCCTTCTGCCTGGCCCGCGATCCCGAAGGCCATCTGAAGTTCGCCAGCGCGCAGTCGGCGCTGGGTAAGCGCGTGCTGGCGGAACTCGGGCTGCCCGATGCCACGTTCGATCGCACGATCCTCCTGCTCGACGGCGAGGAGGTCTATGCCCGCTCGGCAGCGGCCCTGCGCGCTTTCCAGTATCTGCAGGGTCCGGTGCGCTGGCTGCGGCCACTGCTGCTTGTCCCGGCATGGCTGCGCGATCCGGTCTACGACCTTGTCGCCCGCAACCGCTATCGGTGGTTTGGGCAGCGACACGCGTGCTTCGTGCCGGACGCGGCGACGCGCGATCGTTTCATCGATCTGTGAGCCATCCGCGGTAGCGCACCAGGCGCCCGACGGCCGGCAGGGCGATCTCGACGTCGAAGCGAAAACGCCCGTCCTCCTCCCACTCGCCGGCAGCGATGCGTGGCCAGAGCGCCCTGGGCAGCGGCAGGCCCCAGCAACGCATGCCGCGCATCAGGAGCTGAAGTCGGCCCGCCTCGGCCAGCAGCTCGAGGTCGAACGTGAAGATGCCGAACCGTTCGGCGATCCAGCCCGGCCTGGCCTTGGCAATGAACTGCCATGACCGCAGCGCCCTGCTGCCGATCCGCCTCGTCCACCGCTCACCATTGGCGGTGGCGACGAACTCGACGGTGATTGGCGCGCTGGAAGTGGCAGCGGGCAACCGGAACAGCGCCGCGACGAGCCGCGCCGCGGGAGTCGCTCCGCCCTCGACACTGCAACTGCCCGTCCATCGCGAGGTACCCGCGTCATGCAAGGCCTGCCCGGCGGCGGATTGGGCGGCGTACGCGGCTCCCAACACCCGTCGGTACAGGGAGCCAGCCGCCATCCTGGCTCAGCGCAGCCGCGCCTTGAACTCGTCAATGGCCGCGGGCGGCGCCTTGGCGTAGGTGCCCCGGCGGCTGACGACCACATTGGTGATCGCCTTCAGCGACAACGCCATCTCGGTCGCCTTGGCGACAATGGCGATCCCGTTCAGCACCGGCGCATGGTCGATCACAAACGGGCTTTCGCGCGCGAACAGCAGCATGGGCAGGCCACCCGCCGGGATGATCACCTCCGCCCCCTTCTCGATCAGCGGTTTGACCTGCGCGACGAACTGGCTGCGCACCTGGGCGTAGGCCGTCTCGTCAGTGAAGGCCTTCATGAAGGCCGGCAGGTTCATCTTCAGCGCCTGCGTGCCGGCATAGCGCTCGCCGAACCCGTGCATGCGGATCTGCCGGTCGTGCCAGGGAACGAAGACCGGATCGATGGTGACCAGGCCGAGCCTGCCGCCCATGCTGAGCGCGGCCAGCAGATTGGCCTCGCCCAGGCCGATGACGGGGATGTCGACCGCGCCCTTGATCTCGATCAGGCCGGGCTCCTGGAAGTGTCCGATCACGAAGGCGTCGTAGCCCACCTTCTCGGCGGCGATGGCGTTGCCGATGACCTGCGCGGCGCAACGGAACTCGGTGAGCGCATGGAACGAATGATCCGGCGGATCGAGCCCGTGGACCTCGAAGCTGACGCCGGGCGTAGCGACCTTGGTCAACATCGCCTGCAGCCGCTCGATGTAGGGCGCCTGCTCGACCGGATGAACGAAGCTTTGGTACCAGATGCGGGCCATCGATCTAGACCTTCAGGTTCCACCCAGGTTCCGCCGAGTCGCCCGGCCGCGGGATGATCCGCAGCGGCCCGGCGCTCGATCGCAGCCGCGCTCTAGAAGGGGATGTCGTCGTCGAGCTCGGCCTTGCCGCCGCGCGCCGCCGGACGGCCGCCGCCGCCGGACGTCTGCCCGCCGCCGAAATCGTCATCCGAGCCGCCGCCCTCACCGCCGCCACCGCCGCCGCGGCCGTCGAGCATGGTGAGCGCGCCGCCGAAGCGCGGCACCACGACCTCGGTCGTGTAGCGCTCCTGGCCGCTCTGGTCGGTCCACTTGCGGGTCGCCAGCTGACCTTCGACATACACCTTGGAACCCTTGCGCACGAACTTCTGTGCGACTTCCGCCAGCTTCTCGTTGAAAATGACGACACGGTGCCATTCGGTGCGCTCCTTGCGCTCGCCGGTCTGGCGATCGCGCCACGTATCCGACGTGGCCACCGACATGTTCACCATGGATCTGCCATCCTGCATGGACCTCACTTCGGGGTCGCGGCCGAGATTCCCGACCAGGATGACTTTGTTGACGCTGCCCGCCATGGGGGCCTCCTTGGCTTTCCCGGTGCCGCGGGACGCGGCACCTACCTCACGGCCGCCAAACTAGACCTACCCGCCTGTGGGCAGCCACCGATTTTGGGTTGTGGCCAGGCGGGTTCCATCCTCGGCGCCCCTCCGGCACCGGGAATGCAGGCATTGCAAGCAGTGGCGTGTGACAGGGGATTGTGACGCGGGGGCTGGGAAAGCTGGGGGTTAATCGCCATATGCGATAATCCCCAGCATCGCCTATTCTCTCGCACCGATGGCCAAGTCCCGTACCACCGCTGCCGAGCCGCACCGCTTCATCTCCATCCGCGGGGCTCGCGAGCACAATCTGAAGAACGTCGATCTCGACCTGCCGCGCGATCGGTTGGTGGTGATCACCGGCTTGTCGGGCTCAGGCAAGTCGTCGCTCGCCTTCGACACGATCTATGCCGAGGGACAGCGCCGTTATGTCGAGAGCCTGTCGGCCTACGCCCGGCAGTTCCTCGAGCTGATGCAGAAGCCCGACGTCGATTCGATCGAGGGCCTCTCGCCCGCGATCTCCATCGAACAGAAGACGACCTCGCGCAACCCGCGCTCGACGGTCGGCACCGTCACCGAGATCTACGACTACCTGCGCCTGCTGTTCGCCCGCGTCGGCATCCCGTACTCGCCGGCGACGGGTCTGCCGATCGAGAGCCAGACCGTGTCGCAGATGGTCGATCGCGTGAAGGCGATGCCCGAGGGCACACGCCTTTATCTGATGGCGCCCATCGTGCGCGGCCGCAAGGGCGAGTACCGCAAGGAACTGCAGGAGCTGCAGAAGAAGGGTTTCCAGCGCGTCAAGATCGACGGCAAGCTGTACGAGATCGCCGAGGCGCCGTCGCTCGACAAGAAGTACAAGCACGATATCGACGTCGTGGTCGATCGCATCGTCGTGCGCCCCGATCTCGGCAACCGGCTGGCCGATTCGATCGAGACGGCGCTCAATCTCGCGGAGGGACTCGCGGTGGCGGAGAACGCGGACAATGGCGAGCGCACGGTGTTTTCCGCGCGTTTCGCCTGCCCGGTCTCCGGCTTCACCATCGAGGAGATCGAACCGCGCCTGTTCTCCTTCAATGCGCCGCAAGGTGCCTGCCCGGCCTGCGACGGGCTGGGCGTGAAGATGTTCTTCGATCCGGAGATGGTGGTGCCGGACGATCGGTTGTCGCTTGCCGAAGGCGCGATCGCGCCATGGGCCGATTCATCGGGCCAGTACTACATGCAGACGCTGGAGAGCATCGCCAAGCACTTCAAGGTCAAGATGTCGACGCCGTGGCGCGACCTGCCGAAGAAGGTGCGCGACGCCATCCTGTTCGGCAGCGGCGGCGAATCGATCGCCATGCGCTACGACGACGGCATCCGCCAGTACCAGACGACCAAGCCCTTCGAGGGCGTGATCCCCAACCTCGATCGGCGCTGGAAGGAGACCGATTCGTCGTGGGTGCGCGAGGAGCTCGAACGCTTCCAGCACGAGAGCAAGTGCGAGACGTGCGGTGGCGCCCGCCTCAAGCCCGAGGCACTGGCGGTCAAGATCGCCGGCCTCAACATCAGCCAGACGACCGAGTTCTCGATCGGCGAGGCGGTGAAGTGGTTTCTCGAGCTTTCACCAAAGCTCACGCCCAAGCAGCGTGAGATCGCCGCCCGCATCCTCAAGGAGATCAACGAGCGTCTGGGCTTCCTGGACAATGTCGGCCTGTCGTACCTGACGCTGAACCGCACGTCGGGGACGCTGTCGGGTGGCGAGAGCCAACGCATCCGCCTCGCCTCTCAGATCGGCTCCGGCCTGACCGGCGTGCTTTACGTCCTCGATGAACCGTCGATCGGCCTGCATCAGCGCGACAACGACCGCCTGCTGAAGACGCTGACGCGCCTGCGCGATCTCGGCAACACCGTGTTGGTCGTCGAACACGACGAAGACGCAATCCGCTCGGCCGACCATCTGGTCGACATGGGCCCGGGTGCCGGCGCCCACGGCGGCAATGTCATCGCCGAGGGCACGCCCGAGGAGGTGATGCGCAACAGCGCCAGCCTGACGGGCCAGTATCTCTCGGGGTTCCGCCAGATCCCGATCCCCAAGGTGCGGCGCGAGCCACCGGCAAAAGGCGGGCGCTGGCTGACAGTCAAGGGCGCCCGGGAAAACAACCTGCAGAACGTGACCGCCAGCATCCCGCTCGGCACCTTCACCTGCGTCACCGGCGTGTCGGGCAGCGGCAAGAGCACGCTGATCATCGAGACACTGTACAAGGCGCTGGCCAAGCGCCTGAACAACGCGCGCGAACATCCCGGCGCCCATGCCGGACTCGACGGCGTCGGCCATCTCGACAAGATCGTCGACATCGACCAGTCGCCGATCGGCCGCACGCCGCGATCCAACCCGGCGACCTACACCGGGGCCTTCTCGCCGATCCGCGACTGGTTCGCCCAGCTGCCGGAATCGACGGAGCGCGGCTACAAACCCGGCCGCTTCTCGTTCAACGTCAAGGGCGGCCGCTGCGAGGCCTGCCAGGGCGACGGCGTCATCAAGATCGAGATGCACTTCTTGCCGGATGTCTACGTGCAGTGCGACGTCTGCAAGGGCAAGCGCTACAACCGCGAGACCCTGGAGATCCATTTCCGCGGCAAGTCGATCGCCGACGTGCTGGAAATGACGGTCGACGAGGGCGTCGAGTTCTTCAAGGCCGTGCCGGTCATCCGCGACAAGCTTTTGACCCTGCAGCAGGTCGGCCTGGGCTACATCCATATCGGCCAGCAGGCGACGACCCTGTCGGGCGGCGAGGCGCAGCGCGTGAAGCTCGCCAAGGAACTGTCGCGCCGCGCCACCGGCCGCACGCTCTACATCCTCGACGAGCCGACCACCGGCCTCCATTTCGAGGACGTGCGCAAGCTCCTCGAGGTGCTGCACCGGCTGGTCGAGGGCGGCAACACGGTGGTGGTGATCGAGCACAATCTCGAAGTCATCAAGACCGCCGACTGGATCCTCGACCTCGGCCCCGACGGTGGCGCCGGCGGTGGCCGGATCGTGGCCGAAGGCGCGCCGGAGGAGATCATCAAGGTGGCCGACAGCTACACCGGCCAATACCTCGCCCGCCACCTGCCGCGTAGCGCAGCGGCGAAGAAGCGCGCGTGACAG
Source organism: Reyranella sp. (assembly GCA_016780605.1). Taxonomy (GTDB): domain Bacteria; phylum Pseudomonadota; class Alphaproteobacteria; order Reyranellales; family Reyranellaceae; genus Reyranella. Next base: position 4,206 of record JADHLS010000125.1, on the reverse strand, counting down.
CGCTTAGATCTTAGTCACCGCCGTTACGCGACCTTCGGCTTCCCAACCTGCAACGATCAGCCGTCCGCTTGCCGCGCACATCTCGACCACGAGGCGCGTGAAGGTGTTCACGACCGGCGGGACGGCCCATTCCAGATCGGCCGGATGACCGGCGATCGCCACCATCGCCGCCACGCGCTTCCGATTGTTCTCGACCGGCGTGCCCTCGCCGCAGACACGCGGCTGCCAGCCGTTCGAGTGATCGCGCCAGGCGTTGGCGATGACTGTGGTGTCTCGATAGGTGCGGCTCCCTTCATCGTCGCGCTCGATCAGTGCGCGCTGCCCGGATGAACATCCGGTCACGAGGAACAGCACGGGCCGAGCGACCGGCGCCGTCTCCAGCAGCCGACAGGCTTCGTCGAAGCTGGCGCAGGTCTCGAAAGCAAGGCGCAGCACATGCTCCGGTGGCGGACGACCGCTGGACAAGAATGCCGTCGCCGAGTTCGCCGCATAATCGAGCCACAACAGCCAAGCCGGCTTCGTGCGGCGGCGCATCGGCGCCTGATTGATCGAGGCGGCGAAACGTCCCGGCGCCACGCCCGTCAGAGCCCCCGCGAAGCCGGGCCAGGTGACGTTCAGGAACTCGCCGGCAGAGCCACGCTGGCGGGCGACCTCAACCAACCGGCCGAGGCCCGGAAACGGCCAGTCGAGGGTCCGGCGAAGGACGGGCCTGCCCGGCCCCTCGTCCGCCAGGGCCGTACAGCCGAAGGCATAGGCGCTGTGCAGCAGCCAGACGCCCGGGCGACCCAATGTGCGGGAAATGGCCTCTATCTCATCCAGGAAGGGCGATCCTGACCGCCTGAGCCATCCTCGGGCCAGGGGATCGGCCAGCCAGGCCAAAAGGCCACCGCAGGGCAGCCAGCCAAGGCAAGCCTCGCGCAGGGCCAGCGCCTGGCGCCGCCGCTGTCGGGCATGGGACGGAGGTCCACCCGCCCTCACATCGATCAGTGGCACTTTCTTCATAGAAGTGAGTATTCACTCATTTTCTCGGCTATGTCAAGCCGGCTGGCGCCGCCAGGTGATTTGGCCGAGGTCGTAACCGAACTGGCGCTCGACCACGGCTGCCGTGGCGTCCGAGGCGTCGGCCTTGCGCGCCGTCACGCGGGCCTGGGCGACGTCCTTCGGCACGTCGAGCCAGATGCCGTCGAATGGAACGCCGGTCTTCCGCGCCAGCGCCTCTGCCGCGGCGCGCTCATTCTCGCGGGCGAACACGGCGTCGAGCACGACGCTGTAGCCCGCGCGCAGCACACGCTCGGCGCGCGCCATGAAGGCGTCGTAGACCCTGGCCGAGGCCTCGGCAGAGTAGCTGCCCGCCGGCATGCGCTGCTCGAGCGCGATGCCGACCTGGCGCTTGCGTTCGACGTCGCTGCGCACCACGACCGCACCCGGGGCGCGGCCGATCTCCGGCGCCAGCTTCAGCGCCAAGGTGGTCTTGCCGCTGCCTGACAGGCCGCCGATGGCCAGCAGCCGCGGTGATGCGGGATGCAGGAAATCGAGCGCCATGCGCTGGTAGGCGCGCGGGCCCTCGTAGCCCTTGCCGGCCACGGCCGCGCCTGCAGCGTCGACGAAGGCGCGCACGCAGGCGCGGCGCGACAGGAAATGCGGCAACAGCGCCAGCGCTTCGTCATGCGGTGCCTGCGGCAGCTCGGCGATGCGCCACAGCCATTCATTGAGTAGCCGGTTCGCCAGGGGCCGCAGGTCGCGCTCGCAGAGGTCCATCAGCGTGAAGGCGAGATCGTAGAGCACATCGATGCTCGCCATGCGCTCCGAGAACTCGATGGCATCGAACGGCACCGGCTTGCCGTCGATCAGCACAATGTTGCGCAGGTGCAGATCGCCATGGCAACGCCGTACCGCCCCCGCCCCAGCGCGACGCGCCACCAGATCGATATGCGCTTCGAGCGCTTCGGGCAGCGCCGTGGCCAGCGCCTCCGTGGTCGATTGGTCAAGCCGATCGCCCTGCTCGCGCAGCTGGCGGATGTCGGCGGCCACCGAGCGCCGATAGTCGTCGGGGCCGGAGAAGCCGCTGACCGGCGCCAAAGTGTCGTGATAGGCGGCAATGCGGGCCCCCAGCGCCGCCATCATCTCGGGCGTGAGCGCCCGGCGATCCGCCAGCCTGTCGAACATGCCATCTTCGTCGAAGCGACCCATCACGACCAGCCAGTCGACGGCGTCATCGGCGTGCTCGCCGACCTCGCCAAGCGTCAACTCGTGCCCGCGCCGGCGCACGGGCGCGGTCCCGAGATAGATCTCGGGCGCCAGCCGATGGTTGATCGCAATCTCCGCCGCGCACATCTCCCGACGCCGCGCGGCGGTGGAGAAGTCCATGTACGGAAATTTGACGGCACGCTTCAGCTTGTAGGCCCGCTCAGGTGTGAGGAACACCACGGCTCCGTGCGTATCGATCCGGCGGTCGGGCTTGAGGCGTGCGGTCAGGAAGTCGATGACCTCGCTCTGATCCTCGACCACGAAGGACGGATGCGCGGTCACGCCGGTGCCGTCAGGGATAGAGCGTGCGGGTCGTCCACGGCGCGTCGGGCGACGTCCGTCGGTACTCCAGCCGGTCGTGCAGGCGGAACGCGCCGTCCTGCCAGAACTCTATCAACAGGGGCTGCAGGCGAAACCCCGACCAGTGCGGCGGGCGCGGCACCTTGCCGATCACATGACGCGCGGCGAATTCGGCAACGCGCTTCTCCAACGCGAACCGACTCTCCAGCGGCCGCGACTGATCGGACGCCCAGGCGCCGATCTGGCTGCCGCGCTGACGCGTGGCGAAGTAGTCGTCGGCCTCCTCGGCCGTGGTTGTCGATACCGGTCCCTCGAGGCGGACCTGACGGCGCAGCGACTTCCAGTGGAAGAGCATCGCCGCCTTGGGGTGCTTCAGCAGGTGCTCGCCCTTGCGGCTTTGGTGGTTGGTATAAAAGACGAAGCCGGAGGCATCGTAGCCCTTGAGCAGCACCATGCGGACGGCCGGCGTGCCGTCGGGCCCTACCGTGGCGAGGCTGAGCGCCGAGGGATCGTTGGGTTCGCTCTTCTCCGCCTCCGCGTACCACGCCGCGAAAAGCTCCAGAGGATCGGACTTTTCAGGGATCATGACCACAATATGAGGGGCTGTGGGTGGCAAAACCACCGGCATCTTGTCCCAATTGCCGTCCCCCGCTAGAACCGACGCATGACCGTTGCTGGACAGTTGATGGCCGGAAAAAAGGGCCTCGTCATGGGCGTCGCCAACGAACGCTCGATCGCCTGGGGTATCGCCAAGGCCTGCCATGATCACGGGGCAGAGATGGCGTTCACCTTCCAGGGTGAGGCCTTGGAGCGGCGTGTGCGGCCGCTGGCCAGCTCGATCGGCGCCAAGATCATCGTGCCGTGCGACGTCACGGACGCCAAAAGCGTCGACGCCACCTTTGCCGAGGTCGAGAAGCAATGGGGTGGCCTCGACTTCGTGGTCCACGCCATCGCCTTCTCCAACAAGGACGAGCTGCGCGGACGCTATCTCGACACGACGCAGGAGAACTTCCAGCTCACCATGAACGTGAGCTGCTACTCGCTCACCGCAGTCGCGCAGCGCGCGGTGCCGCTGATGAAGAACGGCGGCAGCCTGCTCACCCTCACCTACTACGGCGCCGAGCGGGTCATCCCGCACTACAACGTGATGGGGGTCGCCAAGGCGGCGCTCGAGGCCAGCGTGCGCTATCTCGCGGCCGACCTCGGCGAGCAGAAGATCCGCGTCAACGCCATCTCGGCGGGCCCGATCAAGACGCTCGCTTTCGCCGGCATCAACGACGGTCGCTATATACTGAAGTGGAACGAGCTCAACTCACCGCTCAAGCGCAACATCACGCAGGAAGAAGTCGGCAATGCCGCCCTCTACCTGCTGTCGGACCTCGGCACCGGCATGACCGGTGAAGTGATGCACGTCGACGGCGGCTACCATGTCGTCGGCATGATCAAGACCTCGTCGGCCAAGCAGATCGCCGAACTGCTGGGCAACTTCGAGGGCGAGTAGGCAGGAGGCCGGCACCATGGCCGGCAGCAGTTTCGGGACCCTCTTCCGGTTCACCAGCTGGGGCGAAAGCCACGGCCCGGCGATCGGCTGCGTGGTCGACGGCGTGCCGCCGCGCATCCCCTTGAGCGAAGCCGACATCCAGGTGTGGATGGACAAGC
>JADHLS010000124.1 GCA_016780605.1 Reyranella sp. | reverse complement strand
ACTCCAACTCCGCGCGCGTCTCGGGCGGCAGGACATGGCCGAACGTGCCCGGCGCGCGCCATTGCAGGGTGCCGAAGGCGCCGCAGCTCTCGCACACCGCACGCCAGCGCTCGTGTTGCGCGGCGCAGGCCGTACAGCGCCACGAGCGGTCGGCTGGTGCCTCGGCGGCGCGCGCCAGCCACTCGTGCACCTTGGCCTGGTCGGCATGCGCGCGCTCCTCGACCTCGGCCATCAGGCGGCAGACCCGCACCGGCGGGTCGGTGCCGGCCGCGGTCTCGAGCTGCCGCCGCGCCTCGCCCCACAGGCTCGCCTCGAGCGAGGCCTGCGCCAGCGCCAGATGGCTTTCGATGTCGTCCGGGTTCTGCGCCACCAGCCGGCGCACGATGCCGATGCGCTTCAGGGCATCGTTTTCGCCCGAGGCTTCGAGATAGAGCTTGGCGAGATCGGGATGCGGCGCCACCGCCCAGCCGCGCTCCAGGGTCTTCATCGCCCGCTTGCCGTCACCCGCCTTGATCAGCAACTCGGCGAAGCGTTGGGTCACCGCGATGCGTTCGGGCGCCAGCGCGAAGGCCTCGCGCGCCAGCATCAGCGCGTCGGCCGAGTGGCGATCCTGCTCGGCGGCGCGGCTGCGCTCGATCAACAGGAGGGCCTTCAGCGTGCGTGCCTTGTCGGGCGTGACGACCTTGCGCCGCTGGCCGGTGTCCAGCGTCTCCTCGGCCGCCTTCCATTGCGCCGTCTGCGCCTGCATGTCGAACAGCGAATGCACGACCCACGGCGTCTGCGGCTTCAGCTTGAAGGCGCGCTCGGCATAGGCCAGCGCCTTCGCCTGGTCGCCCTCGCGCAGCGCCTGGGTGATCAGGCCGCGCAGGCCGAGGAAGGCCATGTGCTCGTCGTCGAGCATGGCGGTGAAGGCGCGGGTGGCGCCGTCGCGGTCGCCGGCGAGCTGGGCGGCCTGCGCCGACAGCAACAGCGTGAGCGGCGGCTCGTCGAGCAGCTGCTCGGCCTTGCGCGCATTCCTCTGGGCATCGGCCGCATCACCCGCGGCCACGGCGGCCAAGCCCTGCGTCAGCGCGCGATAGCCGCGCTTCTTGCGGCTTTCGCCCCAGCCTTCGAGCAGGGCGAATGGCGCGCCGACAATCCAGCGATAGAGCAGCCAGCCGCCGATGCAGAGCAGGACCAGCACGACGACGGCCACCAGCAGCACGCCGACGCTGCTGTCCAGTCGCCAGCCCTGCCATTCGGCGGTGACCGTGCCCGGCCGCTCGGCCAGCCACACCGCGCCCAACATCGCCACGATGGCGATGGCGAACCACATCAGTGTGCGAACGGTGGTCATGCGATCAGCGCGCCGTCCCGAGCAGGGTGACCGCATAAGCCGCGAGCTGGTCGAGTCCGCGCCGGGCGGCGAGATGGGCCTCGGCCTTGGCAAGCCACGCCGCCGTCGCCTTGTTGGTCTGGGGCGGCAGCGACTTCACGAGCTCGACCGCCTTGGCGAGATCGCCGGCATGCAGCGCGGTCTCGGCGCGCGCCAGCCTGGCCTCGGTGGTGTCGCCCGGCACGTCGCCGACGCGGCGCAGCGAGACCAGGCCGCGCAGCTTGCCGACCAGGCGGGCGCCGTAGGAATCGTCGCTGAGGTCCTCGGCCATCGCCGCCTTGGCGACCTGCGGGAAGTCCGCTTCCAGCGCCGCGCGCGAGGCCACGCCAGCCTGGGCGTAGGGCTGCAGGCTGGCCGAGATCTCGGCCAGCTTGGCGTCGCCCTGGATCAGCGGCGTCAGCAGGTTGAGGTCGTTGGCGAAGGGAATGCCGGCTTCGATCGAGCCCGAGAGCCGGGCGGCGACGCCGATCACCGCTGCGGCGCGCGCCGCGGAAAGCGCCTTCTGCTCGTTGCCGCTCTTGGCGCCCACGGCATCGCTCAGCGTCTTGGCCTGGTCGCGCTGAGTCGCCACCGCCTGGTCGAGGGCGGAGATCGAGGACCGCAAGGTGGCGATCTCGCGCGTCAGCATCGCGATCTCTTTTTCCTTTTCGGCGTCGACAACCGGCGCCGGCGCAGCCGCAGAGGGGGCGGCCTCCGTCGGCCGCTTCTCCAGGGCTTCTACGCGGCCGCGCAGGTCGGCAACGGCCGGATCCGGCGCCGCCGGCGACGATGCCGGGCGCTCGGCCACCGTCGCCGACACGGCCCGCAACCGCTTCTCCAGGTCATCGAGCCGCGCCGTCAATTCGCGCCGGGCGCCATCGGCCGCGGCATTGGCGACTGTGGAGAGATCGGCGCGCAGCGCCTGCAGATCGACGCCCGACGTCGGCGGTGGTGCGGGCTGGCCGCGCCACATGTCGCGCAAGTGCGGCGGCCAGAACGGCAATGAGATCAACGCCCCGGCTAGTACGATCACCGCGGCAACGAGCCCGATCACGAAGGCGCCCAGCACGCCCAGGCCGCGACGGATAACGGGCGCCGGTGGTGGCGGCGGCGGTGTGGGTTCGGCCTCGGAGGCGGGGCCAGGGCTGGCAGGTGCGTCGGTCATGGTCGCCTCACCTTGTACAGGGCCGACGGCCAGTCGGTCGATCTCGTCGAGCACGGCCTGCCGGGTCGGCCGCTTGGCGGCGATCGCGGCCTTGAAGGGCAGCCCGGCCACCGGCGCCAGCGCTGCCGGGCTGATGGCAACCGCGGTGACCGAGCGCAGCACGCCGGAGAGGCCGGCATCCTCGACCATGCTGGCGAATACCGATGCCGCGCGCGGCGAGAAGAAGGTGGCGACGTCGATCGCCTGCGCCTCCAGGGCGGCGCGCGCCGGTTCGGGCAGCGCCGTCTCCTCGCGCGCATCGTAGAGGGTGAAGCGCTTCACCTCGAATCCTGCCGGGGCGAGCGCTTCGGCAAGATCGGCGGCAATCTCGCGGCCCGACACGTGCAGCAGCGGGCCGTCGGCGGGCTTGAGCCGCGCCTTGACGAGCTCGACCAGGGCTGGCGCATCGCCCGCGGCGGAGAGCACGTCGCTGAAGCCCAATCCCTCGGCGGTGCTGGCGGTCGTATCGCCCACCGCGAAGATCGCCCGGCCGCGCTGCTCGCTCGCTTCGGCGAGCGCCCGTGCGCCGTTGGCCGAAGTCAGCAGCACGGCCTGGCAGGCGGCCAGCGCGGCGGAGAAGTCCGTCGGCGGATGCAGGAACTCCAGCCGGAACAGCGGGGCGATCACCGGCACATGGCCGCGCTCGCCGAGCGCCATCGCCAGCGCCGTCGCCTCGCGTTCCGGCCGCAGGATCAGGACGCGCATGCGGTTGTCGTAGCGGGCAGGGATCGGCGATGCAATGCCGCGGTCACGGCGGCGTGATCCGCGTCGACCGGGCGGTGGCGTCGGCTGCCGGCATTTGCGAACATGGGGCGCAATGTCTGGGGGAGAAAAAGTGAGGATTTCGAGACGCGCCCTGCTCGGCGGAACCGCTGCGCTGTGGCCGTCGCTCGCGCTCGCCCAGCAGCAGCAGCCGCAACGCCGCCAGCAGACCCCTGAACAGGGCCCGCCGCCGGTGGTCTTCGTGCATGGCAACGGCGATTCGAGCGCGCTGTGGATCAACAACATCTGGCGTTTCGAGGCCAACGGCTACAAGCGCAACCAGCTCTTCGCCATCGACTTCGCCTATCCCAACGCGCGGCGCGAGGACGCCAAGCCCGAGCCCTTCCGGTCTTCGGCCGAGGAGCAGATGAAGGAGCTCGCGGCCTATGTGCAGGCGGCGCTGAAGGCGACGGGCCGGCGCAAGGTGGCGCTGGTCGGCTCCTCGCGCGGCGGCAACGCCATTCGCAGTTACCTGAAGAACGGCGGTGGCGCTGAGTTCGTGAGTCATGCCGTGCTCTGCGGCACGCCCAACAAGGGTGTGGTCAATTCCGACACGCTGCTGGTCGGCAGCGAGTTCAACGGCGCCTACACGTTCCTGAAGGAGCTGAACGCAGGCCCCGACGATCTCATTCCCGGCGTCGCCATGATGGCGATCCGCTCCGACACCAACGACAAGTACTCCCAGCCCGACGGCCGCTTCGTCGGCGCGCCCGGCAAGCCCACCGGTGTCAGCTACGATTCCTCCGCGCTACGCGGCGCCAGGAACGTCATCCTGGATGGGCTCGATCATCGCGAGGTGGCGTTCAACAAGCTCGCCTTCGCCGCCATGTACGAGTTCATCACCGGCAAGCAGCCCGGCAACCTGTTCATCACCCAGGAACCGTTGCCGACTCTGAACGGCAAGGTGACCGGGCTCGCCGACGGCGCCTACACCAACCTTCCCGTCGCCGACGCCGAGGTCGAGCTCTTCGAGGTCGATGCCAAGTCCGGCGAGCGCAAGACCACGACGCCCGCCCATCGCAAGGTGACCGGCGAGGATGGCGTCTGGGGGCCCTTCATCGGCCGCTCCGATGCCTATTACGAGTTCGTGCTGCGCATGGCGGCGCAGCCCATCACCCATACCTACCGCTCGCCGTTCCTGCGCTCGAGCGACGTGGTGCATCTCAGGCCGGCCGTGTTCGCCAAGGGCGACGAGCAGGCCGCCGCCGTCGTCAGCATGAGCCGGCCGCGCGGCTATTTCGGCGTTGGCCGCGACAAGTTCAGCCTCGACGGCAAGGTGCCGCCCGGCATCACCGACGGCGTGCCGGCCGTCTCGGTCGGCAAGCTCACCTTCGATGCCAGCCCGCGCACCGTGATGGCGGTGCTGAACAACGAAACGATCCCCGCGCGCACCTGGCCGGTGAAGGAAAACCACCTGGTGATCGCGGAGTTTTTGAATTGATCTGCATCAACACCGTCATGACGGTGGCTGACGCCATGATCGACGCCGACATCGCCCGCATCACCACCGAGCATCTGATCAGCACGCCGCTTCGGCGCGCCGATCTCCTGTTCGTGTTCGGCCAGCGCCGCGGCGAGAAGGAGATCATCGCGGCCGCCGTCGATCTCTGGCAGCGCCGGATGTTCCGCCACGCCATCGTGAGCGGCGGTGCCACGCAGGGCAACCCACGCACCGAGTGCAGCCTGATCAAGGCCGGCATGGTGGAAGGCGGCGTTCCGGCCGAACTGATTCTGGAGGAGCATCGCGCCACCAACACCGGCGAGAACGTCGTGTTCGGCCTGCCGGTGATCGAGGCGGCGCTGGGGCTTGCCAGCATCGAGAGCGTGATCTGCCTCGGCAAGATCTGCACGGCGCGGCGCTATCCCATGACCCTGCATCGCCATTGGCCCGAGGTCGACAAGATGCTGGTCACGGTCAATCCCTATGCCGTGCCGGTCGAGCGCTGGCATACCGACCCGTTGTTCCGCGCGCGCGTGCTCGCCGAGCACGCCAAGATCGAACCGTACAAGGCGGAGGGCTTCATCGCCGACTGGCCATGACACGCTGGTTACCCATGCTGGCGCTCGCCCTTGCTTGGCAGCAGCTCATCTGGCCGCTGCCGGCATCGGCCGAGCCCGATTCGCAGACGGCGTTCCGCGCCATCCTGGTGAAGTACGACGGCGCGGCCGAGACCGAGACCGACATCGATCGCCTTCAGGCGCTTGAGGCGCAACGCGGCCTCGAGCTGGCCGAGGCTCTCGGCAAGGGCCTGCGCTTCGAGGGCTGGCAGCTGGTTATCAGCGCCTCGGAGACCACACCCATGGGCGGCATCTTCCTGCGGCTGCTCGATCCCCAGCTCCTTTCATTCAAGACCGTACGCCCGACCTATTGGAATTCGGGGCCCGGCGCGATCCTGCGCCAGGTCGAGATCGCGCCCGGCTCGCCGCTGCACGCATCGGTTGCTCTACTCAAGCGCGAGGCGCAGGTCGTCGTTTCCGGCCGCTTTTTCCCGAGCGAGCAGGGCGGGCCGCTGTTCGAAGCGGCGAGCAGCAGCTTCCAGTCGCTGACCAACCGGCGGGCCAGGTTCCGCATGCCCTATTTCTCGATCGCCATCGAGGCGATCGACGAACTCTTCTCGGAACGCCGCTTCCCGTAGGCGCCGTTTCGACGTAGGTTCCCCGCCGCTTCTTTGGGCGCTTCTCGGGGGGGAGGAAGCGTGCGGCTAGGGTGGGTAGCCGTGTTGACGGCGCTGGGCTGCATGATCGCAGCCGAGTCGCCGGCGCAACAGGCAATCAAGGCATATCAGCCGATCGCGGCGCAGCCCGCGGTTGAGCCGGCCTCGCAGGCGGCGTTTCGTGCCGTGCTCGTGAAGTACGACGAGCGCGCCGACGCCGAGAGCGATGTCGCGCGCCTGCGCGAGCTCGAGGAGCAACGCGCCGTCGAGCTCGTCAATCTGCTGGGCGAGGGGCTGACGTTCGAGCGCTGGCGGCTGGTGCTGAGCGGCGCCGAGCCGACGCCGATGGGCGGCATCTTCGTGCGCTTCATCGATCCCGCCGCCGACAAGCCCAAGTCGGTGCGCCCGACCTACTGGAACTCAGGCCCGCGCGGCATCCTGCGCCAGGCCGAGATCACCTTGAAATCGCCCCTGCGCGCGCAGCTGGCCGAGCTCAAGCGCGGCGCCACGGTGGTGGTCTCGGGCAACTTCTTCCCCGGCGACCATGGCGGACCGTTCTACGAATCGGCGCAGATCAGCTCCCAGCCGCTCATCGTCGAACGCGCGCGCTTCCGGATGCCCTACTTCTCGATCCGCATCGCCGAAGCCGTCGAGCCTTAGAGCGCGATGAGTCGACCAAGTGTCATCACACCCTAGAACCGGCGGTTGATCGACACCATCAGCGTGTGCGTGTTGAGGGAGCCGGTGTAGCTGCCGCTGAGCACGCCCGTCGTGGTGTAGCCCGGGATCGCCGAGTTGGCGAAGTTCGAGGCGTAGGTGGCGTTCCAGAGATCGGTGATGGTGAAGGTGTAGCCGAAGTCGACGAACCACGACGGCGTCAGGAAGTAGGTGGCGCCAGCCGCCAGCGTCGCGCCGATCAGCCATTGCGAGTTGGAGTAGGTGACCGGGGCGCCGGTGATGCTGGTGCCGGCCGCGCCGTTGATGTTGGCGAAGCCCACGACGCCGCTCAGCTTCGCCTCGGTGTGGGTGAGCGAAGGGCCGGCGCCGAAATAGACGTAGGAGCGATCGAACGTGTAGCCGACCTGCGGCACGAACGCGAACTGGTGGTCGGCCGTGATCTGGTAGGAGCGGATGAGAACGTTGCCGGTGAACGAGGTGACCGGTGTGCCGCCGATGATCGAGAACGAGCCGCTCTGGGGCACTGGCAGGAAATTGTCGGTCACGGTCGCGGCGATGTAGTTGTAGGTGAACTTTGCCCCCAGCAAAAACCGGCTCTGCTCCAGGCGCTGGAAATAGCCGAGCTGCGCCGATGGCGAGATCGTCGCCGCGGTCGGCGGATGGGGATTGGTCGGGCCGCCCGCCGCGCCGGTCGCGGCCAGCGTGTTGGTGCCGCTCACCAGGACGTTGGAGATGCCCTGGGAGTACATCGTCTGGTTGGTCGGCACCACCAGGTTGGCGTTGACGCCGATCCCGGCATAGAAGCCGCTCATCGGAACACCATCCGCCGGCACGCCACCCCCCGGCACGCCATCGGTCGTCTGCGCCCGCACGCCGGGCGCCAGCGCGAGCGCGCAGGCGAGCGCTCCCGAGAGCCCGCGCATCCGGACCCAGCCCACGACTCTCCTGTCCATGAAATCGATCCCCCAACGCACGATCGCGCCATGTTATGAGCTTTGCTCACATTCCCGAACTCGCCTTTTGCCGGGAGCGGCATCGCCATGGCCAGGTCTCGCCAAGCCCCTAAGAAGAAAAGAAGAAGTCCGCGGCAGGCGCGTGCCGGCGAAACCGTGGCGCTGATCCTCGAGGCGGCGGCTCAGATTCTCGAGGCAGGTGGCCTCGAAGCCTTCACGACCAACGCGGTGGCCGAACGCGCGGGCGTCAGCATCGGCTCGCTCTACCAGTACTTCGCCAACAAGAAGGCGCTCCTGCTGGCGTTGGCGCAGCAGGAAATCCGGTCGACGCTGGGGGCGCTGAAGCGCCCCGAAGCCGACCAGTCGCCGGAGGAGCGCGTGCGCTACACGGTCCGCGCCATCATCAACGCCTTCCGTGGCCGCCTGCGCGTGCGCAAGGCGGTGGTCGAGGCGATCGTTGCGTCGGGCACGGGTATCGAGATGATGCCGCCGGTCGCAGCCTTCATCGCGCACTATCCTCGCACCCTGATCCCTACTCTGACCGACGAGCAGGTGTTCGTCCTGTCGCGTGCCCTGTTGGGCACGATCCGCTCGGCGGTGCTGGATCAGCAACCGTTCTTCGGCAGCCGGGCGTTCGAGGACGAGCTGGTGCGGCTCGGCGCCTCCTATCTGAACGCGATCGTGGCCTCGCCGCCCCGATAAGGTTGCCCGAGCGTCCTTATCTTTCGTAGCGGTACCTGAAATCGCAGTGGCTCGCGCCCTGCATGATGGTCTGCGTGCGCTCGAGCTTGAGCTTGGGGTCGTAGCCCTCGCAGAACGCGCCGTCGCGGTTGCATGACAGGAGATGGCCGATCTCGGCGAGCCCCATCGCCTTGTAGGTCTCGGCGTAGCGGCAGCGCACGACGTTGAAGGTGAAGGTGTCGGCGGTCTGCTCCTTGACCTCGATCTCGAGCGCCCCGCCCTTGGTCCAGAGCGGCATCACGTCCTGGAACGCCTGCAGCGAGGTCCCGCCCGGCGCCGCCGCGGCAAAGGCGCGGGCCTGCTCGATGGCCGAGCGGCGGACTGATTCGGCGATGGTCTTCTTCGCCACCGCCTCGCCGTGGCTCTCCTTCAGGGTGAGATAGACCTCCTTCAGGATCTCGGCCTCGATCGTGCGCTTCTCCAGCATGGAGAGGCCTTCTGGATGAGGGGCGGGCTGGGGGGCGGCTGGGTTGGGGCTCTGGCTCATGGCTGGCTCACCGGGCGCTGGTGGGGAACGATGCGTCGCTGACTCTACACCGCCGGCAATGCCGAGTAAGCTCGCCCGCGATGGACAGTCAGGCGGCCGACTCGATGGTATTGGGCGGGGATAGGCTCTTCGCATGAGCCGCTATGACGGAATGACCGTGAATGAACGTCTGTGCGACGCTGGTCTGATTGACCGCTTCGATGCAGCGGCAAGAGCCCGGAACCGGGACGAGATGATTGCGGTCCTGGCCCTGGTAGAACTGGCTGACCAGGCGGCTTGGATTGCCGATACGATCATCAGCAATCCAGGCAAATACGGTTACTGAAGCATTGGTACATTTCCACTGACGCGCCGCCGCCCTTGACATTGCGCCCGACGGATGAAATATCCGCCCCGCAATGACTTCGTTCGCCACCTCACCGTCGCGACGCCGCCGCTCCCCAGAGCGGTTCGAAGACGCGCGCGCGTAACAAGCGCGCCGTATCGTGAAGCCGCTGGATAAGGTTCAGGCGGCTTCCATCCCTTCCTCCCTTCTCCAGTCGGCCCTCCACCCCAAGGGAACCAACAGGGCCCTGCTTTTGCGAGAGAGAAGACCATGACCAGCAGCAACAAGACCAAGATCTTCATCGACGGCCAGCACGGCACCACCGGCCTGCAGATCGTCGACCGCCTGAAGGACCGGCCCGACATCGAGCTGCTCGAGCTGCCGCTGGCCGACCGCAAGGATCTCGGCAAGCGCGCCGAGATCGCCAGGGCGGCCGACATCGCCGTGCTCTGCCTGCCCGACGCCGCCGCCAAGGAGCTGGTCGCCGCCCTCGGCGATGCCGACACCGTCGTGATCGACGCCAGCACCGCCCATCGCGTCGCCGACGGCTGGACCTACGGCTTCCCCGAGATGGCCAAGGACCATCGCCAGAAGCTGCTCCAGTCCAACCGCATCTCCAACCCGGGCTGCTATCCGACCGGCGCCATCGCCATCCTGCGGCCGCTCGTCGATGCCGGCATCGTGCGCGCCGATTCGACACCCGCAGTGTTC
>JADHLS010000123.1 GCA_016780605.1 Reyranella sp. | reverse complement strand
GAAGTCGATTGTCTTCACACCCACTTGCCACAGGCCTTCATCACCGTAAGACATACATATGGTGCAGGCCACGCGATGCGCTACAATATTGTCGTGCAACGGAACCAATGAACGGGGGACCAATGCAATCGGGGCATTTGAGCAAGTACGTCTGGATTGCCGCCCTGTCTGTCGGGATTGCCGTGGCCGGTCGGGAGGTCGTTGCGCAGGTTCCGGGTGCGGTCGGTCAGCCTCAACAGCGCGACGAAAGACCGGACGTGCGGGCCCCAGTGGTGCGCGAATCAGAGGACTACACGGCGAAGGGCGTTCCCGTCGGCGGCTTCAAGCTCTTCGCCGGGCTGGAGGCGGGCGAGATCTTCAACGACAACCTCTACGCGACGTCGAATGCCACGGGAAAGACCGCCACATTCCTCCAGGCGTTCAATCCCACCCTGGAAATGCGGTCGGATTGGCAGAACCACTATCTAAGCGCCTACGCGAAAGGGGGCTTCGGCATCTACAGCGTGGATGGCGCGCTCAACAATTACCAGGATGCGTCGATCGGGGCCGATGGCCGGCTCGACATCCAGCGCAATTGGAATCTCTATGGTGGCGGATCGTGGAATCGTCGGCACGAGGAGCACGGCACGCCGAATACCGTCAACGCACCCGGTTTGCCCGTTACCGTCTACAATCAGGCATCGGGCAACGTTGGCTACTTCCAGAAGTTCAATCGCTTCAGCGCGAGGCTCGACGGGCGATACGACAACTTCAACTACTTCAACAACGGGCTGGGCCCGGCACAGGGCGTCATTCCCAATAGCGACCGCAATCGCAACGAATGGCGCGAGGCGCTGCGGCTGGGCTACGAGTTCATGCCCGGCTACGAAGCCTGGGTGCGCGGCAGCACGAATCAACGCCGGTACCTTCAACTCGATTCTTCCGGTCTTGATCGTTCCTCGAATGGCTTTGATATCGTTGGAGGCGTCCTCGTTGACTTGGGCGGCATCACTGCCGTTGAAGTCTTCGCGGGTTACGTGCAGCAGACGTACGTCTCCGGCCAGTTTGCGACCATCAGCACGCCGATGTTCGGCCTCACGGGATACTGGAATCCGCAGAAGGATCTGTGGGTGAAACCGTTCATTCGCCGCACCATCGACGACTCGGCGTTCGCGAACTCAGCCGCCTACATCAACACCTCGGGCGGCATCGATGCGAATTACAATGTACGTCCGAATATCCGCTTGGACGGCCACGCTGACTACTCGGTTGCGGACTATGCGGCCGCGAGCGGCGGCGCCAGCAACCAGTATGACCAGTATTTGACCTTGAGGATCGGCGCGAACTACTTGTTCACGCCGAACTTCTACGCTGGGCCGTCCTATCAATACATCCATCGATGGTCGAACCAGTTCAACGGCGACTATGACCAGAACGTGGTGATGCTGAGGCTGGGGGCGAGGCTTTGAGCATGCCCTTGCTGTGAGAGGACCAGGGCGCTGCCCGTCGCCCCGCGGCAGAAATTGGACTTACCAAGCGGCGAACGTAATCACCGCTGACCCCCACAACCGCGGCGTCTTCGCGAACAGCAGCCCCGGGGATAAGGTGCGGGAAAAAGTGAAACCCCCTGCCCTGGCTGGGGGACCAGGATTCGAACCTAGACTAACCGGGTCAGAGCCGGTTGTTCTACCGTTAAACTATCCCCCAATCGGGCCGCCGCCATTGTCGTGGGCGGCCCGGGACGGGCAGGCGGGCTGGATTTAGCCACCATGGGCCGGCTTTGCAAGCACTCCCGCCGGCCCTCGCCCGCGGCTTTTTCGTGGGTTACCATCGACTGGCAAAGAGTCCGGATGGCCTGCAAACCGCGCCTCCGACCGGGGCGGGGGACCTGGACCATGATGAGCGAGAGCGCGTACAAGCCGGCGTCCTATGCGCAAAGAATAGCGGCGGCGGCAAAAGACGGCCGGATCCTGAGCGGCCTGGCGAGACGCCTGGGCTGCGAGTTCCACCTCGAAGCACTCTATCGCCTGCTGCTGCGGCAGCGACTGCAGCCCCGCTCGTCGGGCCAGCCCTTGCCTGCCATCCAGAAGTCGGGGAATTTCACCAGCACCTCCCTGGGCGTGGCGCTCGAGCAGGCTTTCGAGAAAGCTCTTGCCGGCATCGGTGGGCCCGCCGCCCACGTCCGCGCCATGGAGGGCATGTCCGGCCAGAAGTATCGCACCTTCATCAACTCACTGATCGGCGCTCTGCCCGATGCCAGGTACCTGGAGGTCGGCTCCTATGCCGGCTCCACGGCCGCGTCCGCTCTCTTTGGCAACAAGGTTCGCGCTCTCTGTATCGACAACTGGTCCCAGTTCGACGGTCCAAAGGAGCAGTTCCTCGCCAACCTGAAGAGCGTGCAAAGCCCGGACGTCGACTTCAGCTACATCGAGAACGATTTCCGGCGCGTCGACTATTCGACGATCGGCCGCTTCAATGTCTATCTTTTCGACGGGCCGCATACCGAGCAGGACCAATATGATGGCGTGCGCCTGGCCATGCCGGCGCTGGAAAAGTGCTTTGTCCTGATCATCGATGACTGGAACTGGGTCGGTCCCAGGCTCGGCACCTATCGCGCGATCCGCGACGCCGGTTGTTCGATCGTCTGCTCCATCGAAGTCCGAACGACGACCGACAATTCCCATCCCATCAAGGCGCACGGTAACAGCGACTGGCATAACGGATACTTCTTCGGCGTGCTGGCCGCGCCCGCCTGACGGGGCCTGAGGCCGGCAGACCCTGGATTTGGCCACTCGCAGGGCCTCGCCCGCGGCATTTTCGTGGGTTACCATCGGCCAACGATAGAAAAGAGCTCCAGATGGCCGGGGAACCCACCCCACGGACGGGGAACAGAGGAGGCTGGCACAGCGGTCGTTTCGCGCACACTTTCGCGGCCATCGATCTCGGCACCAACAATTGCCGGCTCCTGGTGGCCCGGGCGTCGGTCGAGGGCTATGAGGTCGTCGACGCCTATTCCCGGCCGGTCCGGCTGGGCGAAGGGGTTGCGCTGAACGGCACACTGTGCGGCGACGCGATCGAGCGCACGCTTTCGGCGCTGAGCGTCTGCGCCGCCAAGATCGAGCGCCATCGCGTCACCCGCGCCCGCCACATCGCCACCGAGGCCTGCCGCCGCGCCTGCAACGGCGAGGACTTTCTCACCTTGGTGAAGCAGCGCACCGGCCTCTGCTTGGAGGTCATTCCGCCTTCCGAGGAGGCGCGCTTGGCGCTGGCCAGCTGTGAGAACCTGCTCGATCCCGAGATCCCCTACGGCCTCCTGATCGACATCGGCGGCGGCTCCACCGAGGTGAGCTGGATCCGCGTCTCGCGCCGCGACGACCGTCAGGGCGGCGTCGCCACCGAGCTTCTGGACATGACCTCCGTCCCGTGGGGCGTGGTCACCCTCACCGAGTCCTGCGTCAAGGGCCAGCCGCGCGAGCAGCCGGTGACGCGCGCTTGCTACGACGCCATGGTCGAACGCATCCGCAGCGACCTGCGCCCGTTCTGCGCCCGCCACGGCATCGGCGGCGCCATCGCCCGCGGCGAGGTCCAGATGATCGGCGCCTCGGGCACGGTGACGACGGTGAGCGCCCATCACCTCGGCCTGAAGCGCTACAACCGCACCCTGGTCGACGGCTCGCGCATCGGCCGCGATTCCATCCTGCGCATCTGCGACCAGCTCTCGGAGAAGAGCGTCGTCGAGCTCACCGACATGCCCTGCATCGGCAACGAGCGCGCCGATCTTGCGCTGGCCGGCGGCGCCATCCTCGAGGCGGTGTGCCGGCAATGGCAGGCGCCCATGGTGCGCGTCGCCGATCGCGGCCTGCGCGAGGGCGTGCTGATGGACCTGATGCGCCAGGCCGACCGCGAGGCCGATCCGTTCCGTTGTCGTGACCAGGAAGACCAGTAAACCGACCGGTCGCCAGGCGACGGTGCGCGTGAAGACCGCGCGCGGCCGCACCGTGTCCTCGCAGCGCTGGCTGCAGCGTCAGCTGAACGACCCCTATGTCGTCGAGGCCAAGAAGCGCGGCTACCGCTCGCGCGCCGCCTTCAAGCTGCTGCAGCTCGACGACCAGTTCCGCTTCCTGAAGCCCGGCGGCCGCATCGTCGATCTCGGCGCCGCGCCCGGCGGCTGGACCCAGGTCGCCGTCGAGCGCGTGCGGCCGCAGCAGACCGGCGGCGTCGTGGTCGGCATCGACCTCACGCCCATCGAACCCATCCCCGGCGCCACCGTGCTCGCCAAGGATTTCTATGACGACGATGCACCCGCCGTCCTCGAGGAGCTTCTGGGCGGTCCGGCCGACGTCGTCATGAGCGATATGGCCGCCGCCGCCACCGGCGAGACCCAGGTCGACCACATGCGCATCATGGGATTGGCCGAGACCGCCCATGACTTCGCCCGCCACGTCCTGAAGCCCGGCGGCACCTTCGTCGCCAAGGTCCTGCGCGGCGGCACCGAGCGCACCCTGCTCGACCGCCTGAAGCAGGACTTCGCCAAGGTCCGCCACGTCAAGCCCGAGGCCAGCCGCGCCGACTCGGCGGAGATGTATGTCGTGGGGACGGGCTTCCGCCGCCATGGCGACGATCGATAGTTCCTTTCTGTACATCAGCATCGCCGCCTTCGTGGCGATGGTCGCTGGGGCGCTGATCGGCCTGTTCGCGGCGCGACGGTTGCCGGGCCACCACCTCAGCGACGACTCGGCGACGGCGGTGAAGATATCGGCTGCGGTGATCGTGTCGCTGACCTCGCTGGTGCTCGCCCTGATGCTGTCGGCCGCGAACAGCGCCTTCACGGTCAATTCCAGCATCGTGAAGAAGCTGAGCTCCGACCTCATCCAGCTCGATCACTTGCTGCGCAGCTACGGGCCGGAGGCGGATCGGGCACGCGCTCATCTGCGCGCCTATGCGGGCAAGAAGTACCAGGAACTGTTCTCGCCGGCCGACAGGGGGTCGGCGGACGGCCGCGAGACGGCCGATCTCCTGGACAAGCTTCTCGACTCCGTGCTGTCCCTGTCGCCCGCCAGCCCGCGGCAGACGGCACTCAGCGCCCAGGCCATGACCGTCACAGCCAATGTCTACACCGAGCGATGGCTGCTGTGGGAGGACACCGGGACCACGGCTCCGCGGCAGTTCATCTTCGTGATGATCCTCTGGCTGTTCCTCATCTTCGCGAGCTTCGGCCTGTTTGCTCCCCTGAACGGCACGGTGGTGGCCAGCTTCTGCCTCTCGGCCCTGGCCGTCACCGGCGCCATCTTCATGATTCTCGAGCTCGGCGACCCGATGCGGGGCTGGATCCAGGTGTCGGGCGAGCCATTGCAGCGCGCCCTGGTCGAGATCGGCCGTCCCTGAAGGCAATGGCGACAGTTTCCTGCTGGCAATGCCCGCAGCCACGACCGACTATTTCCCACCACCACAACCCCTTGCGCTCTCCGCTCCTTAGTGTACAAAGCGCCGCCAACCCGGCGGCCGCCTTCTTCAGGAGGGCCCTTTCCTCTTTGGAAGAATGGCCGCCTTTTTTGTTACTCCTTCCCGGAGGTTGGCATGCAGATTCAGGAAGCGCTCACTTTCGATGACGTCCTCCTGAAGCCTGCCGCCTCGGCGGTCCTGCCCGGCCAGACAGACACGAGCACCAGGCTCACCCGTTCGATCGGCTTGCGCATTCCGCTGATGTCGGCGGCGATGGACACCGTCACCGAGGCGCCCATGGCCATCGCCATGGCCCAGGCCGGTGGCATCGGGGTGATCCACAAGAACCTCGACGCCGAGGCCCAGGCCAACGAGGTGCGCAAGGTCAAGAAGTTCGAGTCCGGCATGGTGGTGAATCCCGTCACCATCAATCCCGAACGCACGCTCGCCGACGCGCTGGCGCTGATGAGCAAGTACGGCATCTCGGGCATCCCGGTGGTCGAGCACTCGGGCAAGCTGGTCGGCATCCTGACCAACCGCGACGTGCGCTTCGCCACCGACGACACGATGCCGGTCAGCGCACTGATGACCAGGGAGCGCCTGGTCACCGTGCGCGAGGGTGCCACCACCGACGAGGCCAAGCGGCTCCTCCATCAATACCGCATCGAGAAGCTGCTGGTCGTCGACGCCGCCTATCGCTGCATCGGCCTGATCACGGTCAAGGACATCGAGAAGGCGAACAAGTTTCCCGGCGCCAGCAAGGACGAGAAGGGCCGCCTGCGCACCGCGGCGGCCACCGGCGTCGGCGACGACGGCCTGCGCCGCGCCCAGCTCCTGATCGATGCCGATGTCGACGTGATCGTGGTCGATACCGCGCACGGCCATTCGCGCGGCGTGCTCGAGGCCGTGACCCGCGTGAAGAAGCTCAGCAACTACACCCAGGTGATGGCGGGCAATGTCGCCACGCGCGAGGGCGCACAGGCGCTGATCGATGCCGGCGCCGACGCCGTCAAGATCGGCATCGGGCCGGGCTCGATCTGCACCACCCGCATGGTGGCGGGGGTCGGCGTGCCGCAGCTCACCGCCATCATGGAGGCGGCCGAGGCCTGCCATGCCGCCGGCGTGCCGGCGATCGGCGATGGCGGCATCAAGTACTCGGGCGACCTCGCCAAGGCGATCGCGGCCGGCGCCGACTGCGCCATGATCGGTTCGCTGCTGGCCGGCACCGACGAGGCGCCGGGCGAGGTGCTGCTCTACCAGGGCCGTTCCTACAAGTCGTACCGCGGCATGGGCTCGATCGGCGCCATGGCGCGCGGCTCGGCCGACCGCTACTTCCAGCAGGAGGTCGAGAGCTCGCTGAAGCTGGTGCCCGAGGGCATCGAGGGCCGCGTGCCCTACAAGGGCCCGGTCGGCAACATCATCCACCAGCTGGTCGGCGGCCTGCGCGCCGCCATGGGCTACACCGGCAGCGCCACCATCAAGGAGCTGCAGGAGAAGCGGCAGTTCCTGCGCATCACCGGCTCGGGCCTGCGCGAAAGCCACGTGCACGACGTCGAGATCATGCGCGAGGCCCCGAACTACAGAGGCGGGATGTAACGAAGTCGCCGCTCGCAACGTCTTTGCCGGGAGCGCGCCACTCCAGTGGCGCTCATGGCAGCGATTGCGAGCGTCGAGACGTGGATCACAAGGGTTGGCATGCCCGCGGATACCTTCCGCACTTCGATTCCCAGGAAGTCATTCAATTCGTAACCTTCCGGCTTGCGGACAGCTTGCCGAGGGAAGCGGCGCTTAGACTGCGGGCGGCAGCGCAGCCAGAAAGCCTGCGGAACGAGTTCCTCGATAGGGGATGGGGAGCGTGTTGGCTGAAAGAGGATCGGGTCGCCGAATTCGTCGAACAGGCGTTCCTGGCATTCGATGGCGAACGCTATCGCCTACATGCTTGGACGATCATGCCGAACCATGTCCATGTGCTGCTCAGCATCTTACCCGGGATCCCGCTTGGGACAGTCGTTGGGTCGTGGAAGCGGTTCACGGCCCGGGCTGCAAACAGAGCGCTGGGACGGAAGGGTGAGTTCTGGCAGGTCGACTACTGGGATCGCTTCATCCGACACGAGGAGCATTTCTGCTGGACGGAGAATTACATCGATCAGAATCCGGTCAAAGCAGGCCTGGTCGCAGAGCCTCACCTATGGCCTTGGGGCAGTGCTCGACGGAGATGAAGATGCGCCACTGGAGTGGCGCGCTCCCGGCAATGAGACTACTTGATCGCTCGCGCCACCAGCTCGGCGATCAGGCGGTTGCCGGGCTCGTTCATGTGCCAGGTGACGTAGAGCTTGCGCGGCGCGCCCGTTGCCGCGAGCGCCTCGAAGCTGTCGATCGTGGCGAGCCCATCGCGCGCCGCGCAGTCGAGCAGGCCGCGTGTCAGGCGGCGCTGCTCGGCGGCGAAGGCGGGATCGTCCCACACCACGGGATCGTACTCGGCCATCACGATCACCTTGGCGCCACTCGTCTTCTGCAGCTCGGCGAGCCGCCCGGCCAGCAGGCAGGCGAGGCGCTCGCCAGTGCCCGGCGCCTGCACACGCTTGTGGTCGCCATACCAGTCGTGCAGCAGGTCGAGCCGGCGCAGCACCCAGTCGAACAGGAACGAGTAGCCCAGCGTCCATTGCCAGAAGCTGAGCGTGCTGCCGGGATCGGCGCGCGGCGGCACCGGCAGGCCCTTGAGCGCAAGCTTGCCGTCCTCGAGCACGAAGTAGGGCTTGTCGGCGCTCCACAGCCGGCGCATCTCGGTGCGCCTGATGTCGTCGGCGATGAAGCTCACGACGATGACCGCGGGCTTGTATTTGGCCGCGAGCTGCTCGGCGCGCAGCACGCTCTGGTCGAAGCCGTAGCCGCTCACCCCGCCATTCAGCACCCGCCGCCCGGTCAGGAGCTGCAATTGCGCCGGCCAGGTCTGGCCGTCATTCACCTCGTCGCCATAGGTGAAGGAATCGCCCACCGCCAGGATGGGTGCTCCGGCGACCTGCTCACCGGTCCGCCGCAGGCCGTCGTTCTGGATCGTCGTGCCGGCCGCCGCATAACCCTGCCGCGGCACATGGCCGAGCGCCGGGTCGTGCACGTACCGGCCGCGGTCGCCCTCGGCCAGGACCGTGCGCGCCCCCAGCACGAAGTTGGGATAGTCGAAGAGCCATCCGCCATGCGCCGCCCGCAGGCCGAATTCCAGGGAAAAAAGCCCCATCAAAACGGCGCAAAGCACCAGCACGGTGCGCCTGAACCATTCCTTGCCGGAAGCCTTGCCCGAAGCCTTGCCAGGCGGCTTGGCGGAGAGTCGTTGCGCGGCGGGCTTATTCATCGTAGCGGCAGGGACGGAAAAGGGGACTTCTTGACGTGACGCCGGGCGCGCGGGTGGCCGCCACCATAGAGCTTCTGGACGAGATCGTCAGCCGCAGCGAGCGGCCGGCCGATCTCGTCGCCAATGCATTCTTTCGTACCCGCCGTTTCATCGGCGGCGGCGACCGTCGCGCCGTGTCGGAGCGCGTGTGGGGCATCCTGCGCCGCTGGGGCCAGTTGCGCTGGTGGCTGAAGCGCACCGGCCACCCGGCCGACCAGACCAACGCCTTGCCGCGCGGCATCGTCGCCGCCGATCTCATGGTGGTCGAGGGGCTCGGCCTCAGCGACGTCGAGGCGATCTTCGACGGCGGCCTCTATCGGCCGCACCCGCTCGACGACGCCGAGCGGCGCGCGCTTCGCCAGATGGAGGGCCATTCGCTCAGCCACCCCGAGCAGCCCGACTGGGTGCGCCTCAACGTCCAGGAGTGGGTGGCGCCGCATCTGAAAGAGGCCTACGGCGAGGCCTGGGGCCGCGAGATCGCCGCGCTCGCGACGCCGCCGCCCGTCGACCTGCGCGTCAATCGGCTCAAGGCCACCGTTGAGGAGGCGCGCGCGGCGCTTGCGCGCGAGGGCATCGAGACCGAGCCGACGCGGTTTGCCCCGAACGGCCTCAGGCTGAAGCGCCGGCTGTCGGTGGTCGCGGGCGCTGCCTTCCAGAGCGGCCTGGTCGAAGTCCAGGACGAAGGCTCGCAATTGGTCGCGGGCCTCGTCGATGCGCGGCCGGGAATGTCGATCGCCGACTATTGCGCCGGCGCCGGCGGCAAGACGCTCGCCATCGCCGCCGGCATGAACAACAAGGGCCGCGTCGTCGCCATGGATGTGCTGGAAACCCGGCTCGACCGCTCGGCCCAGCGCCTGCGCCGTGCCGGCGCGCACAATGTCGAGCGCCGCGCGCTCGGCGCCGACAATCGCAAGTGGCTGAAGCGCCAGGCCGGCGCCTTCGATCGCGTGCTGGTCGACGCGCCGTGCACCGGCACAGGCACCTGGCGCCGCAACCCCGACGGCCGCTGGACGCTGCGCCCTCAGGATCTCGCCGAGCTTGTGCCGAAGCAGGCCGCCATCCTCGATGCCGCGGCTCGCCTGGTGAAGCCGGGCGGTGGGCTGGTCTATGCCACCTGCTCGGTGCTGCCGGCCGAGAACGAGCGCCAGATCGAGGCCTTCCTCAAGCGCCACCCCGAGTTCG
>JADHLS010000122.1 GCA_016780605.1 Reyranella sp. | reverse complement strand
CGCGCCACTCCGTGGCGCTCAGGGTCTTCCGGACCGCGAGCCTCTGGCTCGCTCATGAGCGCGCTGGCAGCGCGCGGTCCAGGAGAGCATGAGAAGATGCGCCACGGAGTGGCGCGCTCCCAGCAATGATTAGCGAAACGGCGGTTCGTCGAAGCTGCGGAGCTTGCGCGAGTGCAGCGAGGCGAGCTCGCTGCGCAGCAGGTCGAGCGCCTCGAGGCCGATATGGAGATGCTCGCCGACAGCGCGCTGGTAGAAGCGCGTCGCCGCACCCGGCAGCTTGATCTCGCCATGCAAGGGCTTGTCGGAGATGCAGAGCAGCGTGCCGTAGGGGACGCGCAGCCGGTACCCCTGGGTCGCCAGCGTGGCGCTCTCCATGTCGACGGCGATGGCGCGGCTCAAGTTGATGCGCCGGCGCTCCTGGCTCCAGCGCAGTTCCCAGTTGCGATCGTCGTAGCTCACGACCGTGCCGGTGCGCAGCCGGCGCTTCAGCGAGTCGCCCTTCTCTCCGGTGACCCGCTCGGCCGCCTGCTGCAGCGCCACCTGCACCTCGGCCAGCGCCGGCACCGGCACCTCCGGCGGCACCAGCTCGTCGAGGATGCGGTCGCGCCGCAGGTAGCCGTGCGCCAGCACGTAGTCGCCGATGGTCTGCGACTGCCGCAGCCCGCCGCAATGGCCGATCATCAGCCAGCAATGCGGGCGCAGCACGGCCAGGTGATCGGTCGCGGTCTTGGCGTTGGAAGGACCGACGCCGATGTTGATCACCGTAACTCCGCCCCGGCCGTCGCCGCGCAACAGGTTGTAGGCCGGCATCTGGAAACGATGCCACGGTGCCGCCATGACGGCGGCCTCGGCCGCGGTCGTGTCGTCGCCGCGGTGCACGACGGCGCCGCCCGGCAACACGAGCTGGGTATAGGGGCCATCGGTCTTGGCCAGCTGTTCCAGCGCCCAGGTCACGAAATGGTCGACGTAGCGCTGGTAGTTGGTGGCCAGGATCCAAGGCTGGATGGTGTGCCAGTCGGTGCCGGTGTAGTGGATCAGCCGGCGCAGCGAATAGTCGACGCGCATCGCATCGAACAAGGCAAGCGGCCGCGACTTCCGTCCCTCGATCGTGAAGGTGCCGTCGGCGATCTCGTCGCCGACATTGACCAGCACGGGCGTCGGGAAATAGCGCGCCAGCTCGGCGACCGACAGGTCGCCATGGATGAACTCGTCCCCCGCCTCGGTGACGAAGGGATAGGGGATCTCCTGGTCGCTGATGCCGACCTCGATGGTGGCCCCGAACTCCTCGGTGAGCGGACGCAGCTGCTCCAGCAGATACTGGCGGAAGAACCGCGGCTGCGTGACGGTCGTGGTGTAGCGACCGGGCGCCTGGAACTTGGCCCAGGCGCGGCGCGTGAAGCGGATGGCGCCGGCCGGCTGCCAGTCGATGCAAAGCTCGGGATAGCGGAAGCGGCTGCGTTCCTCGGCGGTCGGCACCGCGCCCGATTGCGTGAAGCGCGCCAGAGCATCGCGCAAGGCGCCGCTCGCGGCGGCATGCAGCTCCTCCAGGCGGTCGACCGCCTGCTCGGGCGTCAGGGTCACTGGGAGCGCGGGCCTCGGGCCCGCTCATTGCTGGGAGCGCGCCACTCCGAGGCGCTCGTATCTTGTGGGGCCGACAAAGAAGCGCCACAGAGTGGTGCGCTCCCGGCAAAGACGATGAGCGGCGTGACGCTCACTTGCACTCCGGCTTGGGCAGCGGCTCGAGGCGGGTGATGCGGTACTCGATGCCGCCGTCGCTCTCCTCGTGGGTGCCATAGAGCTCGATGCCGTTGTCGAGCGTGACGCTCGACATCTCGTAGGCGGGCTCGCCCTGGACCTGCCCCTTGTCGGGCGCGTCGAAGAAGCCGGCGCGGTAGTAGATGCGCTGACGGCCGTCGGCCAGCTGCTCGCCGCCTTCGGGGATCTTCACGTCGGCCAGCCGCTTGGGCAGCTTGCCGATCAGGACGTTGACCGACTGCGGCGGCTTCACCTTCTCGCCGAAGAAGAACTGCGCGTCGAAGCCCTGCTCGCCGGCCTTGGCCTGGCGGATCGTCTCGCGCGCGATGGCGACCGGAAACAGCGTAGTGGGCGGCAGCGCCACCGTCTGGCCCTCGGGATCGGTGAACCGCGCCTCGCCCTTGCCGTCGTCCCCGATCAGCGCCTCGCCCTTCACCAGGCTGGCCTGCCGCCCGCCGGTCGTGGTGCGGTGCTCGAAGCGCAGCTTCTTGCCGTCGCGGCTTTCGGTCATCTGCGACTGCTGCTCGGTCGCGACGGCGCCGCGGGCGCCCGCCACCTCGAGACGCAGCCGCTGGTTCACGACATAGCCGTCACAGGTGAGCTTGATCTCGTAGGCATAGGTGCCGGTCGAGCCCGTGCCGGGCTTGCCGTTCTCCAGCGCGGACACCGAATAGACGGCGCGATGCGGCGCGAAGTCCTGCGCCATGGCCGGCGCGAGCGGCGCGGCGCCGGCCAGCAGCAACAGGGGCGTAAAAAGACGGAAATTCAGCATCGCGGCCTCGGCAGGGCTTGAAGTTGAACAAGGCGAGCATCCACTGCGAAGTCGCCGTAGTCGAGCAGCATCGAGCGGGCAATCCCGTTGCCCAGGAGGTCGAGCGCCAGCTCGTATTCGGGGTTGGCGGTAGCCTGGTCGCCGGCGGCGAAGAAGGCGAGCCGCACCCCCCAGGAGGGCTGGCCGCGCAGCAGGCCGACATCACCGCGTATGGGCGTGCCGGCACTGCGCGGCGACTTGCCGATGACAGCGTTCACAGTGAACGCGCCATCCAGGCGCGCCCCGTCGAACACGCTGTAGGAGACCGACTTATCGCCAGCCCGGGCATGCTGGATGATCAGGGCGAGATGGGTGGTGGGAAAGAGCGTGCCGGCCGGCAGCTCGAAGCTACGGACCTCAGGCAGGGTGAAGGACGCCCGGCCCTTGCCGCCCTGGCCCTCGAGGTCGGCATGGCCGCGCAACTCCTCCTCGACCTCCTGGTCCTGGATGTTGCGAACACTGAAACGGAGGCCGAGACCGTCCTTGGTCTCGTAGCTGGTAAAGCTCGAATCGGTGTCGAACTCCTCGCCGTCGTTGCGCAGGAACTTGAGCTTGATGCGCTGCTTCACCTCCCAGGCGTCGCAGGAATCGACCATCTCCAGGACCATGCGGCCGTTCACCTCGATGATGCCGCTATTGGGCCGGGCGACATTGAGCTTCATGTCGTAAGTCGCCCGATGGGGGACGAGCACGGCATCCGTCTGCTGCTGCGCCAGCTGCTGCTGGGCGGCGGCGACCCTTATCCACAGGCCCAGCAACAGGAGGGCGCAGACGGCGGCGGAAAGGACCGCGATCTGGACGCGAGAACAGCGAAAACTAAACGTGGTCAACGGACAATGGGCAGGAGGCTAGGCCTTGTAGCCGGGCACCTGAGCGTAATATCCATGCCCGCGGATTGCCAGAATCATCGCTGCGGCATGGCTGCGTGCTGGGGCCGCACAGGGGATCGTTTCAGGAAGGACAGCGGTCAATGACCACAGCCAAACCTCGGGTTCTCGCCACCCGTCATTTCCCGCCCGACGTGGAGTCGCGACTGGCGGCGAATTTCGACGCCGTGCTGAACACCGAGGACCGGCTCTACGACGGACCCGGCCTGATCAAGGCGTCCCAAGGTTGCGATGGCATCATGTGCGCGGCGGGCGATCCCCTGAACGCAGAGACCATCCCGGGTCTGCCTGCCTCGGTGCGCATCATCGCCACCTTCTCGGTGGGCTACGAGCATGTCGACGTGGCGGCGGCAGCCAAGCGCGGCATCCTGGTGTCCAACACGCCGGACGTGCTGACCGACGCCACCGCCGACATCACCCTGCTCTGCCTGCTGGGCGCGGCGCGACGCGCCCACGAAGGCACGACCATGCTCCGCACTCACAGCTGGGTCGGCTGGACGCCGACGCAGCTCATGGGTGTGCATGTCACCGGCAAGCGACTGGGTATCCTGGGCATGGGGCGCATCGGCCAGGCGGTCGCCGACCGGGCGCGCGCCTTCCGCATGCAGATCCACTACTCCAACCGCTCTCGCCTGCCGGCCGACCTCGAGAAGGGCGCCGTCTTCCACGCCAAGGCCGACGACATGCTGGCCCATTGCGACTTCCTGTCGATCAACGCGCCGATGACGCCCGAGACGCGCAAGTGGGTGAATGCCGAGCGCATCGCCAAGCTGCCCAAGGGCGCGGTCGTGGTGAACACCGCGCGCGGCGGCGTCGTCGACGACGAGGCGCTGATCGCGGCGCTGAAGAGCGGGCACCTGGCGGCGGCGGGCATCGACGTATTCGACGGCGAGCCCAGGATCCACCAGGGCTATTACGGGCTCGCCAACGCCTTCCTGCTGCCGCACATGGGCTCGGCGACCGTCGAGACGCGCAACGCCATGGGCTTCAAGGCGCTCGACAACCTCGAGGCCTTCCTGCTCAGGAAGCAGGCGCCACCGGATTGCGTGAAGGCTTCTTGACCGAGTGGACCTTGGGCTTCTTGGGCTTGGCCGGCGGCGGATCTGACGCAGCAGCGGGCGCAGGTTCGGGAGTGGCGTCGGCAACGGCGGTCACGGGCTGCGCCGGCGTCGATGGCACAGGCGGCGGCTTGTAGGCGGCGGCATTCCAGCTGGCGGCCGGCGCGTCGGCGGCGGCATGCAACGGCGGGGCATAGCTCACACCATCCTCGCCCACCATGCGCTGCGGCCCGTCGTAGTCGACCTTGTAGGGATCCTTGTCGCCGTCGCGCGGCTTGCACGCCGGAAGGCTCTTGATGACCCGCCACATCGCGCAGTCCTGCTTGGACATCATCGAGATCAGGTGATCGGCCGAGGTCTTGTCGCTGGCCGCCAGCACACCGCCGTCGGCGGCGTAGCCTGCTCCCGCGGCCACCACCGGGACGCCACACGCTCCGGTCACCAGGCCCGCGCCCAGAACGAGCGGCAGGGTAATCAATGAGAGCCGACGGTAGCTCATAAATTACTTCACAAAAATTGAATAAGTGCCTGAATATAATTGATTTTATAGACTCGGTCAAACTGAACGGGAACCACCATTCATAGTCCCCGGCGGAGCGGCGATCGTCTACCTGTGCCGTCTCCCGAGGCTTCGGTCGGGATGACCGAGACGAAATCAGTTTCCCAATCGCTCGGCGTCGCGCACTCGCTGGACGTAGACGTTGATGATCAGGCAGCGAGAAGGATCAGGCTGCGGATCAGGATCTTCAGGTGGCTGTCGATCTCGACATGGTCGAGGCCGTTGTTGAGCACGCCCAGGATCAGGAGCCCGATGATCGTTTTGCCGATGCCGCCGCGACCGCCGAACAGGCTGGTGCCGCCGACGACCACTGCGGGGCCCACTCCATGAGGGGAAGTTAGACAACCATTTCACGTTCTTCCGGACCGCGCGTGTCTCGCGCGCTCATGAGCGCGCGGGGACGCGCGCGGTCCGGAAGACTATGAGTCCTTCTTCGGCGGCAGGCGCAGCGCGACGTGCAGCTCGCGCAGCTTCGCCGCCGGCAGCTCGGTCGGCGCGTCCATCATGAGGTCGACGGCCTGCTGGTTCATCGGGAAGGTGATGACCTCGCGGATGTTGGGCTCGTCGGCCAGCAGCATGACGATGCGATCGACGCCCGGCGCGGCGCCGCCGTGCGGCGGGGCGCCGTAGCGGAAGGCGTTCAGCATGCCGCCGAAGCGCAGCTCGACGTCTTCTTTGCTGTAGCCCGCGATGCCGAAGGCCTTGTACATGATGTCGGGCTTGTGGTTGCGGATCGCACCCGAGCAGAGCTCGATGCCGTTGCAGACGATGTCGTACTGCCACGCCTTGATGGTGAGCGGATCCTGCGTCTCCAGCGCCTCCAGCCCGCCCTGCGGCATGGAGAACGGGTTGTGGCTGAAGTCGATCTTCTTCGCGGTCTCGTCGTACTCGAACATCGGGAAGTCGACGATCCAGCAGAACTCGAACGTGTCCTCGGCGATGATGCCCATCTCCTGAGCCACCTTGGTGCGCGCGAGGCCGGCGAACTTCCAGGCGACTTCGGGCTTGTCGGCGACGAAGAACACGGCATCGCCGTCGCCCGCACCGGTGAGCGCCTTGAGCTTGGCCAGCCGGTCGTCCGCCACGAACTTGGCGATCGGGCCCTTGCCCGCCCCGCCTTCGAGCACGATGTAGCCCAGGCCGGGCTTGCCTTCGCCCTGCGCCCATGAGTTCAGCTTGTCGAAGAAGCTGCGCGGCTGACTCGCGGCACCCGGGGCGCGCAGAGCACGCACGACGCCGCCCGAGGCGACGATGCCGGCGAAGACCTTGAAGTCGGAGCCGGCGAAGACCTCGCCGGCATCGACAATGCGGAGCGGATTGCGCAGGTCGGGCTTGTCGGTGCCGTAGGTCAGCAGCGCCTCTGCATAGGGAATGCGCGGGAACGGCCACTTGGTGACCTTGCGGGGAGTCGACGTCTCGCGGCCGAAGCCGGCGAACTCCTCGAACACGCCGCCCAGCACCGGCTCGATGGCCGCGAACACGTCCTCCTGGGTCACGAAGCTCATCTCGAAGTCGAGCTGATAGAACTCGCCCGGCGCGCGGTCGGCGCGGGCATCCTCGTCGCGAAAGCAGGGCGCGATCTGGAAGTAGCGGTCGAAGCCCGACACCATCAGCAGCTGCTTGAACATCTGCGGCGCCTGCGGCAGCGCATAGAACTTGCCGGGATGCAGACGGCTCGGCACGACGTAGGAGCGCGCGCCCTCGGGGCTGTCGGCCGTCAGGATCGGCGTCTGGAACTCCATGAAGCCCTGCTCGATCATGCGCCGCCGCAGGGAGGCGATCACCTGGCTGCGCAGCACGATGTTCTTGTGCAGCTTGTCCTTGCGCAGGTCGAGGAAGCGGTACTTCAGGCGCAGTTCCTCGGGCGTGGTGTCGTGCTCGGCGAAGACCGGGATCGGCAGCGTCTCGGCCATCGACTGCACGACCATCTCGGCCGCGTCGAGCTCGACGGCGCCGGTGGCAAGCTTGGGGTTCACGGTCGCGGGCTCGCGGGCCACGACCTTGCCGGTGACGGTGATGACGCTTTCGGTGCGCACGGCCTCGGCGGTCTTGAACACCGGGCTCGAGACGTCGACCACCACCTGGGTCACGCCATAGTGGTCGCGCAGGTCGATGAACAGCAGGTTCCCATGGTCACGCTTGCGCTGGACCCAGCCTGACAGGCGGGCCTGCTGGCCGACATGCTCGGGCCGCAACTGGCCGCACGTATGGGTTCGGTAAACGGAGGACATCACATATTTTCCGGGGTCGACGGGGCGGCAAAAGGCACGGAATGTGCCGGCAAGTCAAGCAAATGGCCCGCAGAATGGGGCTCTTGCGTCACCTTTGCCCCTCGCCGCTCGCGGGTCTATAGATCGCCCTCAATGAAGCTCATCACCACGACCGACGAATTGGCGGCCTTCTGCAAGCCCCTGGCCGACACCGAATTCATCGCCGTCGACACCGAGTTCATGCGTGAGCGGACCTATTGGCCCAAGCTCTGCCTGGCGCAGGTGGCGGGGCCTGAAGACGCGGCCGCGATCGACGCGCTGGCCGACGGCATCGACCTTGCCCCGCTCGACGAGCTGATGGCCAACCCCAAGGTCCTCAAGGTCTTTCACGCGGCCCGCCAGGACCTCGAAATCTTCTACCTGCGCATGAACAAGGTGCCGCAGCCCCTGTTCGACACCCAGGTGGCGGCGATGGTGTGCGGCCACGGCGAGGCCGCCTCCTACGAATCGCTCGCCACCAAGCTCGCCAAGGCCAAGATCGACAAATCGAGCCGCTTCACCGACTGGAGCCGTCGCCCCCTCAGCGAACGGCAGATCGCCTATGCGCTCTCCGACGTCACGCATCTGCGCATGGTCTATGAAAAGCTGAAGCGCCAGCTCGAGAAGTCCGGCCGCCTCTCGTGGATCGCCGAGGAGATGGCCATCCTGAACGAGCCCGGTACCTACCGCGCCGATCCGGAGCAGGCCTGGCGCCGGCTGAAGCCGCGCGGCGCGTCGCCCCGGCTGCTCGGCACGCTGCGCGAAGCGGCGGCCTGGCGCGAACGCACGGCGCAGCGCATCGACATCCCGCGCCAGCGGCTGCTGCGCGACGAGCAGCTGCTCGAGATTGCAAGCCACGCTCCCAAGACCACGGAGGAGCTCGCGATGACGCGCGGGCTCGGCCGCGGCTTCGCCGAGGGCTGGCAGGGCCGCGAGCTCCTGGAGGCGATCGACAAGGCGCGCAAGCTGCCTGAGTCCGAGCTGCCGACCCGCGACCGGGCGCCCGAGCAATTGCGCGCGCCGAGCGCCGTCGTCGATCTGTTGCGCACGCTGCTGAGACTCAAGGCCGAGCAGGCCGGCGTGGCGGCGCGCCTGGTCGCCAGTGCCGACGAGCTCGACCGGCTGGCGGCGGGCAAGCGCGACGTCCATGCGCTGAACGGCTGGCGGCGCGAGATCTTCGGATCGGACGCCGTGAACCTGATCGAAGGAAAGCTGGCGCTCGCCCTCTCCGGCGACCACGCCAAGCTGATCCCGCTGGAAGGCAGCCCCAAGGCTGCGGATTAAGGCTCTGACGCGGAGCCTAAGACGTGACGATCACCGGCTCGAGATCGAAGGCCTCGGCGGCACTTTCCAGCCGGCGCGCCGTGACGTCGCCCAGGCTGCCCTTGGCGTCGGAGGGCACCAGCAGGCGCAACTGCCCTTCGGTGCGGCGCAGCTGGATCTTGGGCAGCAGGCCGGGTGCACCGCCGCTCAGATTGTAGGCCAGCCGGAGGGTGGCCCCCAGCCGGCGCGCGAAGGTGCGGCTCTTGCCGTCGGTGAGATGGAGCGCGGTGTCGAGCATCGCGGCCTTGGGATCGCTCTTGTAGCGATAGGCCATCGCCATCGCGAGCATGGCGCGCTCGCGGTGGCTCATGCCCGGCGCCGGCAGATGCAGCACGCGAATATAGGCCTGCTCCGCGCGATAGTCGGGATGGTCGTTCCACGAGATGTCGCTGAGATGGCAGGCGGCGGTGCGCAGGATGCGCTCGCTCTCGCTTTCGCCCCCGAACACCGGGCTCAGCCAGTCGAAGATCTCCGCCGGGGCGAGGTCGAAGCGTCGCCAGTCGGCGCCCTGCTCCTCGGCGAAGGCGATCAGCGGATGGCGCGCCCGTTCCGCTTCGCTCAGCCGCGAATAGTAGAAACCCTCGCGCAGGCCGAAGGCGGAGAACACGACGTTCCGCGGCTTCAGCGCCGCCAGCAGCCGGTCGAGCGCCAGGCAGGCGAGCGGCAGGGTATCGGTGCGCCGGCGCGACACGCCCGGCATCTTCTCGAGCGACTTGGCGCTTTGCACGGCGATCAGACGCGCCACGGCGCGCGCCTCCTCGGCCGAGATGTCGTAGTGGTGGATGATATGCAGCGGATAGCCCGCCTGCTCCATGTGCAGGCGCGCGAAGGATCGCCACGCGCCGCCCACGGCATAGAACGTCCGGCCGGTCTCCTCGCGCAGCCAGCGGACGTTCTCGATGGCCTCGACCACGATCTTCTTGGGATCGCCCTTGCCCGAGGACATCAGGCGCAAGGGTCCGACCGGCAGCGTGCTGGAGGCGCCGAGGCGGCCCTTGCCCACGGCCACCAGCTCGAGACTGCCGCCGCCCAGGTCGCCCATCACGCCGGAGGCGTCGGGCATGCCGCAGATCACGCCGTAGCCCGAATAGCGCGCCTCGTCCTGGCCGCTCACGATGTGCGGCTTGATACCGGGGCGGCTCGCCAGCTCGCGCATGAAATCGGCGCCGTCGGCGGCATCGCGCACGGCCGCGGTCGCCAGCAGGTCGAGCGACGTCACCTTCATGTTGTGGGCGAGCGTGGTGAAGCGGTCGATGTTGGCCAGCGCCATCTCGACGCCTTCGGGACTGAGCCGCCCGGTGGCATCGAGGCCACGCGCCAGGCCGCACAGCACCTTCTCGTTGAAGACCGGCAAGGGCGCCCG
>JADHLS010000121.1 GCA_016780605.1 Reyranella sp. | reverse complement strand
GACTTGACGTCAGGTGCGCCGCCGTTGGCGCCCTTGGTCGTGTTCATGCTGTGCATGGCCGCGATGGCGTCGGCCCGCGCCTCACCCGTCACCTTCTCCGACATGCAGGAGCAGGCCTTCGCGGGATCAGAAGCGCGCGAACCCTGCTGGCATTCGGCCATGAAAGCGTCGGTCTGGGCTGCGGCTGGAAGGCAGAGCGCGAATCCGGCAACGACGATGAGGCTGCGAATCGTAAGAGTCATTGAGGCGTCTCCCCCGAGAATGCGTCCACGCTAGTCCATCCCGGTTACGAGGCAAAGAAAAAGCCCCCGCCTTGCGACGGGGGCTGCCAGGTAGCCCGCGGATTTTTTGTATGCGGGCAATCCTTGAGTGCAAACGGTCAGTGCAAACGGCGCGGCAACTCGGCGATCGCGTCGTCGACCAGCGCCGTGCTGCGGCCCGAGCCGACCTGCTCGCGCAGCAGCGCCCGCGTGGCCGACAGCGCCACGTCGACGGCGGTGTCGCGGACTTCCTTGGTGGCGGCGGCCTCGCTCTGGGCGATGCGGTCGAGCGCCTGCTGCTCGCGCAGCGCCACCGCGGTCTCGAGGCTCTGGACAGCGCGGGCCTGCATGCGCTCGGCTTCCTCGCGCGCCTGCTTGATGATCTCGGCACCCTCGGCCTGCGCCTGGCCCAGCGTGCGCTCGGCGTCCTGCTTGGCCTTCAGGGCGTCCTCGCGCAGGCGCGCCGCATCGGCCAGCGCCTTGGCGATGTCGGAGGCGCGCTTGTCGAGCATGGCCGAGACGCGGCCCCACAGGGCCTTGCCGGCGAGAGCGAAGAAGATGACGAAAGCGACCGCGACCCAGAAGGCCGGATCGGAGAACAGGCCCTCGCTGTGTGCGGCATCAGCCGCCCAGGCGGTACCGATCATCAACGGCCTCCCTTCGCCGCTGCCGCGATCTTGGCCGACAACGCGGCCTGATCGGCCGGCTGGCCGGCAAGCTTGGCGTAGACTTCCTGGCCGATGTCCTTGGCCATGGTCTCCAGACCCGCCATGACATCGTCGCGCTGCTTGGCGATGCGCTTCTCGGCCTCGCCGATCTGCTGATTGAGCTTGTCGTGCAGAGCAGCAAGGCGCGCCGCCGCCGCGGCACTGTCGGCCTCGGAGCGGTCGCGCACCACCTTGCGAGCGTCCTCGCGGCTGTCGGCCATGCGCTTCTCGTACGCCTGGACCAGGGCCCGGGTTTCCTCGTTGGCCTTCTCGGCCGCGTCGAGGTCGCCCTGGATCTTGCCCTGGCGCTTGGCCAGCGTGTCGGAGATCGCGGGCACCGCGAGCCTCGACATCACCAGGTAGAGCGCCAGGAAGGCGATCGCGAGCCACACGAGCTGCGGGGCGAAGCTGTGATAGTCGAGCTGCGGCATGCCGCCCGACCCTTCCTTCGCCATGGCGCTGCCGCTCGCCACCAACACGGCGAGCGCGGCGAACGCAGCGTGGACCGGCTTACGCATCGTCGTGCTTAGAACACGAACAGGATCATGAAGGCGATGACCAGCGCGAACAGCGCCACGGCTTCGGTGAGCGCGAAGCCCAGGAGCACGTTGCCGAACACGCGGGGAGCGGCCTCGGGGTTGCGCAGCGCGCCCGAGACGAAACTGCCGAAGATGTTACCGATGCCCACGCCGACGCCCGCGAGGGCGATGGTGGCCAGACCGGCACCGATGAGCTTGGCTGCAGAGGCGTCCATTTCGATTGTCCTTTCGTCGATGGATCAGTGAATGTCAGTGAAGATGAACGGCGTCGTTCAGGTAAAGGCAGGTCAGGATCGCGAACACATAGGCCTGCAGGAACGCGATCAGCAGTTCCAAGCCGGTGAACACGACGATGAAGGCAAGCGGCGCCCAGCCGCCGATGATGCCCAGCATCACGACGAAGCCGCCGAAAACCTTCAGCATGGTGTGACCGGCCAGCATGTTGGCGAACAACCGGATGGAGAGGCTGAACGGGCGGATGAAATAGGAGATGATCTCGATCGGCACCAGCAGCAGCAGCAGCGCGAACGGCACGCCCTTCGGCACGAACAGCGACAGGAAATGCAGGCCGTGCTTGGCGAAGCCGATGATGGTGACGCCGACGAACACGAAGGCCGCCATCGCGAAGGTCACGACGATGTGGCTGGTCGGCGTGAACGAGTAGGGCACCATGCCCAGCACGTTGCAGAACAGGATGAAGATGAAGAGCGTCAGGATGAACGGGAAGTACTTCTTGCCGCCGTCGCCCACATTGTCGCGCACCATGCCGGCGATGAACTCGTAGCCCAGCTCGGCAACCGACTGCAGGCGGCCCGGCACCAGCGCCCGCTCGCGCATGCCCCACACGAAGACCGCCGTCGCCAGGATCACGGCGATGATCATCCACGTCGAGGAATTGGTGAAAGACGCGTCGATGCCAAAGAGATTGAGGTGGAGCAGCCGCTTGATCTCGAACTGCTCCATCGGGCTGTGCATTTGGCTACCTCGTCCCCACTCGATCCATCACGTCCATACACTCCGGCCGCTTCAGGGCAGGCGACGATCGCGTTCGCCCCCACTTCCCCCGCCTGCCGCCTCCTTCGAGAAGTCCCGAATGGCGCGCCAGGCATTATTGACGCCGGCGGCGAAGCCCACGATCAGGCCCGCCACCAATGACCACGGCGTCCAACCCAACCAGCGGTCGAGCCAATAGCCGAGAAAGCCCCCGACCAAAAGGCCCGCGATCATATCCACCATCACTCGATACGCAACGCCTGTCTGGCGCTGCGACATTCCGCTACCGACGCCTTGGTTTGCGCCTTCCGGCCGCGGTTTTTCGACCTTCGCCCGCACCGCCTTGAGCTGTGCGTCGATCTCCTCGACGCGCCGGCGATGCGGTTCGGCATCGGGGTTGGGGCGAGGATCGTCTGGAGGCACATTTGCCATAAGAATCAACCTCTTAGGAGCGCGGACCTCCAGGTCCGCTCTTGAATCATGATGAGGACCTGGAGGTCCGCGCTCCATTGATGGCTAAAGCTTCACCACCCTGAACGCCGCATCGCCGTCGCGCGCTACCTGCGGCACGAGATCGACTTCCCATTCGAGGTACTGCCGCATCGCGGCCTCGACATTATCTTTGAAGTCATAGGGCCGGTACCACACGTCGGTCGGCGGATCGGCCATCCGCGTGTGTCCCGTTTCGATCGGAAGCTTGGCGGCGCGCCAGGCCTTCATGCCGCCCGCGAGAACCACCACCGGCAAACCGTTGGCAGCCTCCGCCGCCTCGGCCGCGGCGAGGGCTGCGATCTCACCGTCCGGCGACACCAGCACGATGCAAGAGACGCCCTTCTGCTTGGCCAGCATCTCGGGAATGCTTTTGGCGAGCCCCGCGCGCACGGCGAACCACGCGCCCGGCACGTGGCCGTCGCGATAGCGCAGGCTGGTGTCGAGATCGATCACCAGCGCCTGCTCCAGCGACTTTGAAAGCTCCGCCGGCGCCATGGTCGCGGGCGTTGGCATCGTGAAGCCCTGGGGGAAGCGCGGCTCGGCCTCGGTCGTGAGCTCGCTCGGCGCGGGCTTATGGTCGAGGATGTAGACCTCGTTCCAGTTCATCTGCATCAGCCAGTGCGCCGTCATGGTCGCGCGCACGCCGTCATTGTCGTGCAGCACGATGGTGGCGTGGCGCGCCCCGACATACTGGTCGGTCGCCTGCACCAGCTGGCCACCCGCGGCATGGCGGAAGCCTTTTATGTGGCCCTGCGCATATTCGGCGGGATCGCGCACGTCGAGCTTGTAGAGCGGGCCGCCTCTCGCCTCGAGCTTGGCCAGGCCCGCCTTGTCGATCTTCTCGATGTTCATCTTCTTGGCGATGTTGGCCGCCGCGGCCTGGGCGAACTTCGCCGCTTCCGGTCCCTGCGACCCGAAGCTCTTGGTCTCGCCGCGCGCCACCTTGAGACCGGCGAGATGCCAGCCCATGGTGCCGTTCTTCAGCGCGATCACCTTGTTGGGCAGGCCGGCATTGATCAGCGACTGCGCGCCGATGATCGAGCGCGTGCGGCCGGCGCAATTCACCACCACCAGCGTCTCGGGATTGGGCGCCAGGTCCTTCACGCGATAGACCAGCTCGGCGCCGGGGCAATCGATGCCGCCCGGGATCGACATGTTGTTGAACTCGGGCATCGGCCGCGAATCCAGGATCACCAGGTCGGTCTTGGCATCGACCAGCTTCTGCAGGTCGGCGGCGTCGATGCGCGGCGTGTCGTTCTCGTGCTCGACCACCTCGCCGAACGCCTTGGAGGGCACGTTGACTCCGGTGAACACCTCGCAACCGGCATCGCGCCAGGCTTTCAGGCCGCCTTTCATGACGGCGACGTTGGTGTAGCCGAGCTCGGAGAGCTTGGCAGCGGCGCGATTGGCGCGGCCTGCCCATTGCGGATCCTGGGCCTCGTCACCGCTGTCCATCAGCACGATGCGAGTGTGCGGATCGGGCAGCAGGGCGAGCGCCCGGGGCTCCAGCCGCGACAGCGGCAGCGGTGTCGCGAACAGCGGATGGCCCTGGATCGAGAACTCGCCTTCCTCGCGCACGTCGAAGAAGGCGAAGATCTCGCCCGACTTCAGCATCGCCTTGACCTGTCTCACGTCGAGTAGTGGCGTCAGGATCCTGGCCTTGGCCATGAAGCGCTTGGCATTGCCTGTCGCCATGTCGACCGACACGCGGTCGGGCAGGTGCTCCAGGCTCAAGCCATAGAAATGAAGATGTAGCGCGTCGCCCGAGCCGGCGGGCGTCTCGATGTGATGGAAGTCCTCGGGCAGGTAGCAGATGACGTCGCCGCGCTTGAGAGTCTTCTCCTTGGCCGGCGCCTCGTGCAGCTGCACGAAGTCGGGGCGCGCACCGTTGTCCAGCCGGTCGTAGACCACGTTGCGCTCGGCGCCGTGCACGCCCGCGATGATCGCCCAGGTCGTGTGATTGTGCGGCGGCACCTTCTTGCCGGCGCCGCCCGCCGAGGCATAGAGCGCGAAGCGATGGTCGGGATCCTCGGCCAGGCGGTAGATGCCGCCGTCGGCGCCCAGTGGGAACTCCGCCTGCGGGAAGAGCTCGGCGCGGGCAGCGAGCGAGGCCAGCAGCCCGCCGATCTTCTCCAGGTTGGCGCGCGTCACGCCGGTCTTCTCGATGGCCCGGGTCTGGTCGACCAGCTGCCTCACGGCGGCGGCGCGTTCCTGATGCAGGGTCATATTCTCCTCCGATTTGGCGGTCAGTATAGCCATCCGGTGCTTGTCGCCCCATGGCAAGTGCCCGTACGGTATCGCCATGAAATACGTCGTCTCCGTCGTCGCGCTGGGCGCAGCCGCGACGATGCTGGTGGCCTCGGCTTTCGCGCAGACCCAGACCAAGCCGAAGCCGCCCGCCAAGCCCGCCGCCGCCAAGCCGGCCGCGGCGACCACGGCCGCCAAGCCAGCCGCCAAGGTGACGCCTCAACGGCCGGTCTTCGTGCCGCCGCCGCCCGTGATCGAGCTCGACGAGATCGCCGTCGTGCCCGACCTGCCGACCGTGCTCGAGGCGGAGGAACGCGACCGCTACCGCCGCATCTTCCAGGCCCAGGGCGCGGGGCAGTTCGCCCAGGCCGACGCCGACATCGCCCAGGTCAAGGACAAGACCTTGATGGGCTATGTCACCGCCCAGCGCCTGCTCAATCCCGGCTACCAGGCCAAGTTCCCCGAGCTCGCCCAGTGGCTTCAGGACTACAACGACCATCCCGATGCGCCGGCGATCTACCGGCTCGCGGTGGCGCGTCGCACCCCGGGCTCGGCCGAGATCACGCCGGCGAGCTTCGTGGGCTTCGCCCAGCCGTCGCCAACCTTTGCCGCTGCCCGCACGACCAGAGGCGCCGACGCGGCGCAAGCGGCCGAGCTGCGCTCGCGCCTGCAGGGCATGGCGGACGATGGCGGCTTCAACGCCGCCTTCGCCCTGCTCGACCGCAAGTCGACGGTCGACGTGCTGGGCCCGCAGGAAGTCGAACTGTGGAAGGGCCGCATGCGCACCCGCGCCCTCGAGGCCGATTCCCAGCGCGGCATGCAGGTGCCGGTCGAGATCTCGATGCCGCCGGACGCCAACTGGTCGGCCGGACTTTCCGCATTCAAGAGCGGCAACTACGCCGAGGCGGCGCGCCGCTTCGAGGCGGTGGCCGATGCCGCGCCTGACCAGGCCTCGTCATGGGTCCTGTCGGCGGGCTCGTTCTGGGCCGGCCGCGCCAATCTGCTGGCCGGCAATCCGCAGAAGTTCGCGCCCTATCTCAAGCGCGCGGCGCTGCACGGCCGAACCTTCCACGGGCTGATCGCGCAGAAGGCACTGGGCATGCGCATCGAGCCCGACTGGAACGTGCCGGCGCTCGACCGCCGCCGCGCCGACGTGCTGAAGAACGATCGCGCCGGCCGGCGCGCCCTTGCCCTGATGCAGCTCGGCGCCGCGACCGCCGCCGAGCGCGAGCTGTTCGCGGCCTCGATCGACGCCGACCCGCAATATATCGAGACGGTCATGGCGGTGGCGCTGAAGGCCAACCTGCCGGCGCTGGGCGCGCGCGTGGGCAACGCCAACTGGGACCAGCGCCACAACATCAAGGGCTATGACGGCGCCATGTACCCGCTGCCGCCGTGGGAGCCGACTGGCGGTTACTCGCTCGACCGCGCGCTGGTCTGGGGCTTCATGCGCCAGGAATCGGCCTTCAATCCCAAGGCACGCTCCCTTGTCGGCGCCATGGGCCTGATGCAGCTGATGCCGGGCACCGCGCGGCTCGTCTCCAACCGCTATGCGCCGGAGACGGCGGGCGGCAATCCCTTCGATCCGTCGAACAACATCGCGCTGGGGCAGGCCTATATCGTCTCGCTGCTGAGCGAGGTCGACGGCAACCTGGTGCGCACCGCCGCGGCCTACAATGGCGGGCCGGGCAACGTCATCCGCTGGGACAATTCATTGAACGCCAGCCAGGACCCGTTGCTCTATATCGCCTCGATCCCGCTGAACGAGACCCGGGACTTCGTCCAGCGCGTGCTCGCCAATTACTGGATGTACCAGATCCGGCTCGGCCAGCCGACGCCGTCGCTCGACCAGATCGCGGCCCATGAATGGCCGCGCTACGCGCCGCAGGACGGCAAGCGGTGACTACCAAGGTCCCGAAACACGGCAAGGCGAAAGGGCCCGCTTCGGGCAAGAAGCCGAAGACGCTGTGGGGCGCGACTAAAGGGACGTTCAAGATTGTCGGCGACATCGTCGGACCGGTAGATGATTGGGACGAAGAAGCGTCGTTGCAGCGCCTCGCTGATCTGGTCGAGGGTCGGATTCCCCGGACTCCGAATCCTTCCACACGGCCTCGCAAGGACGGCAAGGCAAAGTCGCGTCATAGTAGGCCATGAGCATCGACCGCCTTCGTCGCTTCATTGCCGACATGACGTCCTTGGTGGGCGGCGCCTGGCAGGACAAGGACGAGGCGGCGATCGTCGAAGTCGGTCGCAAGCTTCTGGGCGAGCTGGTGTCGCACGACGACTGGCTGCCCGAGCAGGCGGCCAAGGTGCCCGTGCACGGTTATGCCCAGAACTTGCTGTGGTGCGATCCTTTCGAACGCTTCTGCGTCGTGAGTTTCGTGTGGGCGCCGGGCGCGGTGACGCCCGTTCACGATCACCAGATGTGGGGCATGGTCGGCATGCTGCGCGGCTCGGAGACTTCGCTGCACTTCGCGCCCGA
The DNA here is from genome assembly GCA_016780605.1 of Reyranella sp. Classification (GTDB taxonomy): domain Bacteria; phylum Pseudomonadota; class Alphaproteobacteria; order Reyranellales; family Reyranellaceae; genus Reyranella. Next base: position 2,306 of record JADHLS010000121.1, on the reverse strand, counting down.
TCCCGCCACCGGCGCGCTGAAGGCAGGCCTCCTCAACGCGCTGAAGCCGGGCGATGTCGAGCTGTTGATCCCCGCCGATGGCGACATCCATCAGGTGACCAACGCGCTCACCGATCAGGGCTCGATCAGCATCCACGTCTATGGCGGCAACATCGGCGCCGTGCGCCGGCATACCTTCGACGTGAAGACGGGAGAGCCCAAACTCTTCGTCTCGGGCTATACCAATAAAGAGCAGCCCAACCTCTGGGACCGCTCGGCAGAGGTACGGGCTGCTCCATGAGAGACGCGACCTGCTGGTTGCGACGGCCCCTTGTGAAAGGTGGCAACGATGTCCAAGGGACTGGAGTCAATCAGGGCGATTTGCCGATCTCGCCAGATCACTCTCACGACCGTGGCGGCGGCGGACCGCGAGTATTGTGACCGCCTTCAAACCTCGTTGGTGAGGGGCAGCCACGAACTGCTCTATTGGGGCGCGGGCCCGAAACTCTATCGCGGCGATATCGTTGCGCTCTACACGCCCAAGTCGGACTTTCTTCCGAAGTCGGAACACAGCTGCGTGCGCCGGCTGTATTTTGTGGCGGCCGACAGCACTCCAGGCTCAATCTGGAATCAGCACGTCTTTCTTCATCGCCGTGTAAATCTGGATCGTCCTCTTACCTTCAAGAGCCTGACCACGAACGTGCGGCTGGGCTTTCGCAGCATTGTCAATGCTGGAACGTTCCGAAAGCCCATGAGCGAAGATGCGGCGGTCAGGTTCCTCGCCGCGGTCGGGAAACGACGCACGGATGGCCTGGCGCTCGTAGGGAAACTGGCCCGCGAGGCCAAAGCCAGCCCCGAAATCTGCATTTCCTACAGCGGCCACGACTGGACGCAGGCACAACGACTGAAACTCTGGCTGGACGCCAGTGGGACAACGGCCTTCTTCGTGAGTCCTGTCGGCAATGTCCTGCCTGTCGAGGAAAAGCCACTCGCAGACTTCCTGAGCAAGACGTTCTCGTCTGCATCCATCGTCATATGCCTCGTTCCTCCGCAGGAGGCGCTCTCAAAGTGGATTCGTCTGGAGCTGGATGCGGCGCTCGCCAATGCCAGGCGTGTCATCTTCGTTCGCACCGATCCGCGACGCCCGTGGCCGGCTATGCGGGGCGGCAGAAGCGTGCGGCACTTTACACTGCGGCCTACTCAGGAAAAGGAGTTGGCCGCCCTGGTCAAAGAGGAACTCTCGGCGCATCGGAGATCATAAGCGCCGCCGCCTAGTGCCTGTGCGGATGCGGATGGGTCGGATCGACCCAGTATACCGTCTCCGGCTTCTCGGCCGGCTCGATGTCGATGTTGATGGCCACCGCCTCGTTGTCGGAGCGCACCAGAACGCATTCCAGCGGCTCCGTGTCGGAGGCATTGATCTCCTGGTGCGGCACATACGGCGGCACATAGATGAAATCGCCGGGACCGGCCTCGGCGGTGAACTGCAGCTTGTCGCCCCAGCGCATGCGCGCCTTGCCCTTCACGACGTAAATCACGCTCTCGAGATGCCCGTGATGATGGGCGCCGGTCTTGGCGTGGGCATGGATGGTGACCGTGCCGGCCCACAGCTTCTGGGCGCCGACGCGGGCGAAATTGATGGCCGCGGCGCGGTTCATGCCCGGCGTCTGGGCGGTGTTGGTGTCGAGCGATCCGGCGGGGATGACCCGCACGCCGTCATGTTTCCAGTCGGTCATGCCTTTCATCTAATGCCGTGGCCTCGCCGCCGCAAGGTCGTGGTTGTAGGATGACGCCATGAACAGGATCGACGAATCCAAGCCCTTCAAGCCGGTGAACATCGCCGTGCTGACGGTGTCCGACACCCGCACCTTGGAAACCGACAAGTCGGGCGACACGCTGGTCGAGCGCATCGCCCGTGACGGCCACAAGCTCGCCGACCGCGCCATCGTCACTGACGACATCGACAAGATCCGCGCCCAGGTGAAGAAGTGGATCGACGATCCCGCCATCGAGGCGGTCATCACGACGGGCGGCACCGGCGTCACCGGCCGCGACGTCACGCCCGAGGCCCTGGAGGGCCTGTTCGAGAAGCGCATCGAGGGCTTCGGCGAGGTCTTCCGCTGGATCTCCTTCCAGAAGATCGGCACCTCGACCATGCAGTCGCGCACCGTCGCCGGCGTCGCCAACGCCACCTACATCTTCGCCCTGCCGGGCTCGACCGGGGCCTGCAAGGACGGCTGGGACGACATCCTGCGCCAGCAGCTCGACATTCGCTTCCGCCCCTGCAACTTCGCCGAGCTGATGCCGCGCCTAAACGAAGGCAAGAT
>JADHLS010000120.1 GCA_016780605.1 Reyranella sp. | reverse complement strand
ATGTGCAGCGGCCGGCTGACATGCTTGGCGCGATGCTCGCCGACGTCGACATAGGCATAGTCGTCGCGCAGCTTGGCGACGTCGCGCACCGCGCGCGAGACGGCGATGCCGCCGGGCTCGGCCATCACCTGGATGCGCTCGGTCAGGTTCACGCCGTCGCCGAAGATGTCGTGATTGGCCTCGTCGACCATGATCTCACCGAGATGGACGCCGATGCGGAACTGCAGCCGCTGCGCCTCGACCAGGGTCGCGTTGAAGCGCAGCATGCGCTCCTGGATGTCGATCGCCACTTGCAGCGCGGTCGCCGCCGAGCTGAACTCGGCCAGCATGGAATCGCCGGTGCTGTGGACCAGCGTGCCGCCGGCGCCCTCGATGGCGGGCCGCCAGATCGTGTCGCGCACCGCGCGCAGCCGCTCGAAGGTCAGGTCCTCCTCGCTCTCGACCAGGCGCACGAAACCCGCGAGATCGGCATGCAGCAGCGCGGACAGTCGGCGGTCGGAGGGGGCCATGACCCCGAATTTTCGTGTCCCCAAAGCCTGCCTGTCAAACAGGGGCTTCAGGCCATCCTCTCCACCCACTGCGCCCGCGAGGGCCCGGGCGCGAAGGCGTCGCCGAAATACTGGGTCTCGCGGGCGACCTTGCCGCCGTCGAATTCCATGATGCTGACCGAAAAGGACGGCTGCCCCTCGTAGCTGAGGATGAACTCGGTGATCCAGAGCTGCCCCATGCCGACGATGCGCCGCACGGTGAAGCGTTTCTGGTTGGGCTGCGCCGTGCGCGAGGCCTGGATATTGCGCCGTCCGCGGATGCGCTCGCCGGATTGCGGATATTCCAGCACCGCGTCGTCGCGGTAGATGTCGTGTTCGGCCTCGAAGTCGCTGGTATCGGACGCCGCCCAGTGATGGTCGAGGGCGGCGCGGATCTCGCTGGTTTCCATGGCAGACACCTCTTTATCGGTACCCTACGATGGCCGAAGGGGGCATCGCCAATGACCATCGTTCTTCGTCCCGGCACGGCCGCGGATGCCGCGGCCTGCGGCACCATCTGTTACGAGGCCTTCAAGGCCATTTGCACGGCGCACAACTTCCCGCCCGACCTTCCCTCGCCGGAAGCGGGCATCGGCCTGCTGTCGATGCTGCTCGCCCATCCGCGCTTCTATTCCGTCGTCGCCGAATCCGAGGGCCGTGTGGTCGGCAGCAACTTCCTCGACGAGCGCTCGCCGATCGTCGGCGTCGGGCCGATCACCGTCGATCCCACGGGGCAGAACCGCGGTGTCGGCGGGCTCCTGATGCAGGACGTCCTCGCTCGCGCCAACCGGCAGAAGGCGGCCGGAGTGCGCCTGCTGCAGTCCGGCTTCCACAATCGCTCGCTCTGTCTCTACACCAAGCTCGGCTTCCGCACGCGCGAGCCGGTGTCGATCCTGCAGGGCAAGCCGCTCGGCCTGACCTTCCCGGGTTACAAGGTCCGCCCCGCGACCGCCGCCGACCTCGCCGCCTGCAACCGGCTCTGCCACCAGGTCCACGGCTTCGATCGCTCCGGCGAGCTTGCAGACGCGATCGAGCAGAAGACGGCGTCGGTCGTCGAGCGCGACGGCCGCATCACCGGCTACACCACGGCCATCGCCTTCTTCGGCCACAGCGTCGCCGAGACCAACCACGACCTGATGGCGCTGATCGCCGCGGCGCCGGAATTCGGCGGGCCCGGCCTGCTGCTGCCGACGCGCAACCATGAGGTTTTCAGCTGGTGCCTGGAGTCGGGCTTGAAGCTCGTCTTCCAGATGACCCTGATGACCGTCGGTCTCTACAACGAGCCGACCGGCGCCTACATGCCGTCGGTCCTCTACTGAGGTCGCATTACACCGGATGCGTGTCGCAGATCAGCAGCTGCGCGCCCGCCTGGGCGAAATTGGCCAGGTCGCCCGCGGTCGCCTTGCCCTCGGCTGAGGCAAAGGCCGCGCCGATGTCGGCAACGGAATCGAAGGTCAGCAAGGCGACTAGATGGTAGTCCGACGGCCCGCCCGGCGTGGCGACCGTGCCCTTGCTCACTTCGTACTTCTTCAGCCCCGGGATCTTCTTCGCCAGCGGCACATGCTTGTTGAAGTAGTGCTTGTCGAAGTCCGCGGCGTTGGCTGGCTTGTTGTACAGCACGACGAGTGTTGCCATCTGTCTCTCCCACTTGAACCCCACGGCACGATGACGGGAAGCGGGTGCCGGATCAACAACCAGTCTCATCGCTGCAATCGATCGCGCCGATAGTCAGGACGCCGGTGCAAGTGCGCGACGGCCAGCACCAGAATGTCACCGCCATCGACGGTATAGATCAACCCGTAAGGGAAGCGACTGAGACGGCAGCGGCGAACACCTTCGCCTAATGGGTGCCACGCTTCGGGAATGCGATGCGGTCGGCAGCCGATCCATACCAGCGGCCGGCTTCGTCGAGTTCGATCTCCGCAATTTCAAGGAGCCGGACCGTCACGGCCGGTATTTGGCAACAACGTCGCTCAGGTCTTTGGCGGCGAGCTCGCCGCGCCGATAAGCGTCCACCCGGTCATTCGCCTCCCGTGCCCACAGGCGATCGATGTCGGGATCGGCGCGATCGAGGCTGTCGAGCACATCCTCGACCAGGGCGATGCGGTCTTCCGGCGCCAGCGCGCGCGCCTGCTCGATCAGCGTCTTGGCCTCGTTGCTCATCTCCGCTCTCTGCCGTTCGCCACCTCAAAATAGCGATGCGCTGGCATTGCGGCAACGCGATCATGGCGACGCGTCCCACCAATAGCCGAGGCGGGCGACGCTGCGGATCGCCTCGAAGTCGGGATCGATCGCCTCGAACTTGCGGCGCATGCGCTTGATCATGGTGCGCACGTTGAGCTCGTAGCCGCGCGCGCCGCGTCCGGCGCTGAAGCCCGCCTGGTGCACCTGGTCGTAGATCGCCCGGTAGGTCAGCGGCCGGCCGGCATTCGCCGCCAGCAGGCCCGCGATCCTGGCCTCGGCGACGGTGAGCCCGATGGCGCGGCCGCGCCACTGCGCCCGGCCGCGGTCGGGCAGGAGAAGGGGGCCCCAGGCGACTGCCGCCGGTTCTGGTGCCGGCGGCGGCGGGCTGACGTCCGTCGACATGACCAGGCGCATGCGCGGCACCAGCACGTCGACGCCGCGCGCCTTGTCGACGAAGTCGACGGCGCCGCCGCGCAAGGCGTCGAGCTCGCGCTGCACCGGCGAGCCGCCACTCAATACGATCACGCGCCGCTTGCCGTTGCGCGCCAGCAGCAGCCGCAGCACGTCCAGGCCCTGCAGCCGCGGCAGCTCCCAGTCGAGCAGCACCAGGTCGGTTGAAAGGCCCTGCTCGAGCGCGGCCAGGCAGGTTTCGCCGTCGGCGAAACCGTGCACCCTGAAGCCGCGACCGCCGAGCTCGACCACCAGTGTGTCGCGATAAAGGTCGTCGTCATCCACCAGGGCAATCGGCGTTGCCGTCGTTTCGAGCACCAGGCCCATGCGCCTCGTCCCACCCAATGCACGCGAGTCTCACCAGGAAAAGGGCGCAAGGCGTGCCGAAATAAGGCGCTTGTGTTGCGGCTCGTCGAGGATTGCGGCTGCTTCGCCTTGGTGCGTTTGATTTTCGCCGCCCCTCGGCTAGCTTGCTTCGGGGAGATATTGGCTTGGGTCGGGTTGCATGAGTAACGTCAGCTTTGCGTTCGGCAGCGTCCTGCAGGGGGACTTCGTTGCCGGCAACGGCGTCTATGTCTACGCCACGGTGTTCGCCAACGGCGCTTACCAGACGACCTACGAACTCGTCGACAACGGCACGGTCAGCGGGTCGCTGACCAACCTGCCCCTGCCGTCCACGCTGGTCAGCGGCAACATCGTCGTGACGATGCAGGAGACCCACACCGGCGCCGGGACGCTGCCGGCGTTCGATCCGACCGGTCTCGCCTTCAACAAGGTGGCGTCCGGAATCAACGCCGCCACCAACAACTACCGCTACGACACGATCGAGCTGACGGCGCAGAACCAGTCGGGCGACGCCGCCGACCTCACCAACATCGTGCAGTACGGCATGCCGATCGAGCTGTCGGCCAACGGCCAGACCCGCGGCTTCCTGCCCAACGTCGGCGGGGCGCCGACCGGCCAGACGCTGGCCAATGCCATGGACGGCATTTCCCCGAGCGGCTTCCAGAACGGCACCTGGGCGAGCGGCAGCACGCCGCTTTCCTCGGCGTCCGACCAGCGCGAAACCTACATGGGGGGCAACAACGGCAACAGCACCAGCAACACCAATTCGCTGAACCAGTCGAGCGACTGGAACAGCTACGTCCAGTCCCTCGGCCAGGTCGATCAGCACATCAAGATCGCCAACTTCTTCCCCGGCGTCGCCGCGAGCGGGACGACGCCCGCGGTCAGTCCGTACTTCGTCTACTACGACGTCGACTATGACGGCCACGTCGTCACCATGACGCCGATCAATACCGCCAACTACGATGCGCTGCTGGCGTCGAGCGGCGTGCAGGCCCTGGGCTCGGCCATCAAGATGGCCGCGACCTCCGGCGATCCGGGCTACGGGACAGGCAACGCGCTCACCCAGAACATCTACATGCAGTCCGGCAACATCACGATCCTGCCGGACCCCGGCGATCCCGGGAACACCTACACGCAGCTCTACGCCGCCAACAACCAGTACGCCTCGCCCATCAAGTTCCTGCTCTCGGGCTTCGAGGCCGGCTTCTGGGGCGGCCAGGCCCTGTCGATCCCCGATGCGGTGGCGGGCAATACCGGCGCCGCGCACCTCGACCTCAACAAGAGCTGGAACTGGTCGGCCCTCTACGCCTATGACGCGGTCGGCACCGCCAACGGCGCGCTCGCCAACTTCGACTATTCCAACACGGTCACCTCCGCCCGCGTCGACCCCTATGCCGAGCAGGTCTTCAAGACCAGCAACGCCTACGGTTGGTCGTTCTCGGACTTCATCGCCTCACTGGGCGGCGCCACCAATCCGACCCTCAACCTGTGGACCGGCTCGGCCGACGCCAATATCGCGATCACGCTGTTCGGTCAGACGGACGTGCCCACGGGCTACACGCCGGTGACGCTGAGCTCGATGTACCTGCCGGCCACCGGCACCGCGGCCGCCGCGATGGCGCCGAGCACCGGCGCCAACCAGTTCATCGTCAACACGATGGTCGGCATCCCCGGCACCACCCAGAACGTGGCGCCGGTCGACGGCACGCCGATGACCTTCCGCTTCTATTCGCCGACCGATCCCGCCCACAAGGCCGACGGCTTCGTCGAGCTCGCCTTGCCGACGGCCTACGACCAGACCATCCAGGTGACCAACACCGGCGGCGCCTGGGGGCTCCAGCCGCTCGGCGCCTCGGGCCTCACCGGCAAGATCCTGCTGACCAACGTGCCGGTCACGGGCGACGGCTCGAACGGCTGGTACCAGATCGTGGTCGGCGCGGGCGCGCTCGCCAAGACGTACAACTTCTACACCCAGCAAACCGCCTTCTCGTCCGACTTCACCAACATCGTCAGCGACGGTGGCTCGGTGTCCAACGTGGTCTCGGGCTCGGCGTTCATTGCCCAGGTCAGCCTGTCGTCGGGCGGCTCGATCACCTACGCGCCCGACTACTGGCTGCAGGCCGATCCCCAGGCGGGACCGCCGACGCTGCCGGCGCCGACGGCGCCGCTGCAGAAGCTCTCCCAGGCGCTGGTCGGCGACCACGACGACGGCGTCTTCCTCCAGCTGCCGTCGCTGCAGCAGGCCGACCTCGCCTTCAGCTCCGATGGTACGGGCCACAACAACATCGGCGGCTTCAACATCGCCAAGATCCTGATTGCGAGCGTCGATCATCCGACGTGGAACCTGATGCCCGTGGTGGCGCAGTCCGACATCTATGGCCGGTGGGCGACCGTGGACACCACGCAGTTCTGGGACGGCACCTACACCGCCTACATGGAGCAGTTCAAGCCGGGCAGCTGGTCGCTCGATCGGCCGGTGGGTTACGCGACGATACCGACCACCTTCACTGTCCATCTCGACAAGCTGCCGCTCGCGCCCACCGCCGACGGCCATTCGCTGCAGCTCGCCGGCAACGGCTCGGCGACCAAGGGCAACTGGATCGACCTATCGGCGGTCAGCTCGAGCCTGCCCAACGGCACGCTGGTCGTCTACGCCACCGACGACCAGGGCCACATGCTGGCGCGCGACGGCCACACCGTCACGACCTCGCTCGACGACGCGGCTCTCGGGCGCATCGGCTCGGTCGCCAGCGATGGCGGCGGCACCGTCTTCTTCAGCGGCAAGCAGGAGATCTACCTGCCGGTCGGGCAACAGCTCCACTTCGCCGTCGTCGCCGGCGACGGCTCGGTCGACGCCCACCCGACGGTCAATGTCAGCGGCAGCGGCAGCACGCTCTCAGTCAATGTCAGCGACCAGTTCGGGACGATCAACCTCACCGCCCAGGTCAACAACGCGCTCGACCAGTCGGCCGTCCTGGCCAACGTCCAGCGTACGACCGATCATCCCTGGGTCTACCTGAAGCAGGGCGATCAGGTCGGCGTCGACCTGGCGTGGAGCGCCGACAACATCAACACGTTGCATTTCGTGCGGCTCGACGTGAACCCGACCGATCCCGGCAAGTGGCGCGTCGGCGGCATCGACTACGGCAACACCGATGCCTTCCGCGCCGCCGTCCAGAACGCCTGGGAATTCAATGCGACCCAGGGCCATTCCACCGGCACGTCCTCCGCGACCTGGACGGTCAAGGGCGCCGACGGCTACTACGCCCCCGTGCTGGTCAACCAGCAGGGCGACATCTTCATCGTCAACCAGTCGCCGACCAGCACCGCGAACGCCGACGGCCACGAGCACATCCGCAACTTCGGGGCGAACACCTTCGGCTTCGAGGATCTCAGCGCCAAGAACGGCGCCGATTTCGACTACAACGACATGGTCCTGCATCTCTGGCTGCACTGAGCCGACGCACCCGCTCATGACTCATGTTTCTTCCGGACCGCGAGCCTCCGGCTCGCTCATGGGCTCGGCCGGGTCTTCACCAGCATCACGCGCCGCTTCTGACGGGAACCGTGGGGACCGGAGGCGCGCCGCCCAGCTTGCCGGAAGGACCGCCGAACAGGATCTGCACGAAGCCCGCCACGATGCCCATCGATACGCCGAAGCGCCAGGCGAGGTCGTAGTCGCCGAACATGTCGAAGATCATGCCGCCACCCCAGGCGCCCACCACCGAGCCCATCTGGTGGATGACGAACGAGACGCCGAGCAGCGTCGCCATGTTGCGTGTCCCGAACAGGTCCGCGACATAGCCCGACACCAGCGGGATGACGCCCAGCCACAGCATGCCCATCGCCGCCGCGAAGACGATGGTCGTGGCCGGGGTCGGCGGGAACAGGAAATAGATCATCACCACCGCCGAGCGGCCGAGATAGGTGAGGCCGAGCAGGACGTTCTTGAGGTAGCGCTGGCCGAGCCAGCCTGCCATCAGGCAGCCCACGATGTTGATGCCGCCAATGATGGCGAGCGCCGTGGCGCCCAGCATCGGATCCTGGCCGCACAGCGCCAGATAGTTGGGCAGGTGCGTGTTGATGAAGATGAGCTGCAGGCCGCAGACGAAATGCGTGGCGCACAGCACGACGAAGCGGCGGTTGTGCAGCGCCTCGGCGATCGCCGCGCCGGCCGACGCGCGCTGCAGGCTCGGCTGCGGCAGCCGGTCGACCCGGCCGGTGATCGCGGCCGCCGGCACCATCGCCGCCGCCAGGATCACGAACAGCACGGCGCCCCATCGCCAGTCCCATGCGCCCAGCAGCCCCTGCAGGACCGGCGCGATCACCAGCGTGCCGACCGAGGAGAAGGCGCCGACGATGCCCAGCACCACGCTGCGCCGCTCGGGCGACGCTGCGCGCGCCGTCGCGGTCATGGCGAGCGACGACCCGGTGCAGGCGATGCCGATGCCGACGAAGGTCTGGGCCGCCACGAACATCCAGACGCCGATGGCCGCGGTCATGATCGCCATCGCGGCGACATAGGCCATCGCCCCCAGCACCATGACCGGACGCAGGCCCCAGCGATCGGCCACCGCACCCAGCGGCGCCTGGGCCAGCCCCCAGACGATGTTCTGGACCGCGATCGCGAAGGTGAAGTCCGAGGCCGACATGGCGAGCGCGTGCGTCATCGGCGGCAGGAACAGCCCCAGGCACTGACGCATGCCCATCGCGAGACTCATCATCACCGAGGCGGCGATCAGGATCGGCAGGGCGTTCGCGCCCTTGGCGCCCGTCGTCGCGGCGCTCGTGGCGGTGGGGGTCACGGCGATCATGCGGGCGCGGTTCCTCTTTTGCGCCAGCCTGCCTGGATCGGCCAGTGGGTCAAGAGTCGCCCGGCGCGCTTGGCTGCCGCCGTGTCGCTGGGCGGTTGCCGCCGGCCTCAGGCACCATGTGCCGCTCGCGCCGGCCTCTGGGCGAAGGTGAGCAGGCAGGCCACCATGGAGCCGATCAGGACGGCCGAGGCCGTGAAGCGGTCGAGCGCCAAGCCGCCACTGGCCCGCGACTTGTCGAGGAAATCGCCGACGGTGGCGCCGAGTGGCCGGGTGAGGATGAACGCCGCCCAGAACTGCAGCACGCGGCTCGTGCTCGTGAACCTGTAGAGCAGCGCAAGCGCCAGCAAGGCGGCGCCGAACACCAGGGCGCCGCCACCGCCGCGAGCGACGAGCGCCGCGGCGACGCAGATCGCGAACAGGGCGGCGAACAGTGCCGTGCCGGCGATCTTCAGGATCCAGAAGAGGAGGGTGATCTCGGGGACCTTGGAGCTCGGCGCGTCGTAGGGAAATGGCCATCGCCTGAAAACACCTTCAGGCCTGGCAGGCTGCGAGCCTGCGACACCAGCCGAACCGCCATCACCGTCCAGACGGTGGCGCTCGGTTTCGCCAGCTTATGGACCGATGGGCTAGACGTTTGCGTATCAACTGAAATTTTATGGACAACCATTGGATGTCCGTGCGACTTTATCGCCGGGGGTGGGGATTTTGCCGAAATTCGCGGATCTGAGAAGAGCAGGCCTGCGCTTGATGTGCTGGGTGGCTCTCGCATCCGTTCCGGAACAGGCCTTTGGCCAAGCTGGACCAACTGGCCCCGACGCTTCCCCGGCCCCGCGACCATCATACGCGATCAGCGGCAATCCGGCAGCGACCACCTTCTCGACAGGCACAGGCTGGCTGGGTCGTACACTGGGACTTCGCGACGAATGGGGTGTGACGCTCGGCGGATTGTGGTTGGCCGATACCAACATCGTCGCCGCAGGAGGTGTGCAGAAGGGGGGATGGACTAACAACAGTGCTCTCTTCATCAGCCTGGCTATCGATGCTGACAAGGTGATCGACTGGCGCGGTGCCCACTTTGGTTTCCAGTTCCTGCAGTTGAATGCTGGGAATACCAACGGTGAGGCCGGCACCGTGACGGGATACAACGGCACCGTGGGTCAGGCGCCCTACAACCGGAGCGAGCTTTACCAGGCTTGGTATGAGCAGCAAATGCTACCGGATGTGCTGAAGGCACGCATTGGCCGCGTGGTGCCGACATACGACTTCAACAACGTGCTGAAGACCATCTCCTACGCCGACCCCAACCTGAACATTCCCTCCTTGAGCGGGTTGCTCTATGCGCCCGTCTTCATCAACACCTCGATGCTCGGCGTCCTGCCCGGTTACTACAATCCCGGCGATGGCGTGACGGTGACGTTCACGCCGACCAAGAGCTTCTACATCAATCTCGGCGTGTACGGCGGCAACAATGCCCGCGGCATTCAAAGCGGCATCAGCCCGCCCCAGTTCAACGGCTATTTCTTCAACATCGCCGAGGTTGGAGTTGATTGGACGCTCGGGGAGAGCGCTCATCCCGGCAAGTTCGGCATCGGCTTGTGGCGGCAGACCGGTGTGCTGAGCGCCGGCGGTCAGACGGAAGACGGCACCGGCGGGTTCTACCTGTTCGGCTCGCAACGGTTGGCCTCTGGGGTGAACCCGCAGGTTCCATCC
>JADHLS010000119.1 GCA_016780605.1 Reyranella sp. | reverse complement strand
CATCGGCGCCGTGCGCACCTACCGGCGCATCTATCGCAGCGCGCTCGATCCCATGAAGGTCGCCGAGCTGATGATGCTGCGCCGTGACGTGCCGCGCTCGGTGCATCACTGCCTGTGGATGGTCGATCTCAGCATGTGCGAGCTCGCCGAGGCCTACGGCGCGCGCGGCGAGGCCGATCGGCTGGCGGGCGAGCTGCATGCCCGCCTGCGCTACGCTCGCATCGACCGGGTGTTCGATGCCGGCCTGCGCAAGTTCCTGGGCGGCGTGCGCACCGACATCGCCACCCTGTCCGACGAAATCGGCCGCCAGTTCCTGCTCGACTGACACGACCATGCGCCTCTCCGTCCACCACGTCACGCGCTTCGAGTTCGACCAGCCCTCCGGTCATTCGATCCATGACGTGCGGCTCACACCCAAGCCCGCGACCGGCCAGCGTATCGTCTCCTGGCGCATCGACGGGCCGGGCAAGCGCTCGGAATGGCTCGACGGCCACAGCAACCAGGTGACGACCTTCTCGGTGGCGCATCAGCACAATGCGGTCGAGATCGTGGTGCATGGTCTCTACGAGTACATCGGCGGCGACCAGTGGCTGCGCTATGCCGAGACGCCGACCCTGCCGGCGCCGTTCTGGCTGCGCAACACCGGCCTCGCGCAGCACGATGCAAGCTTCGATCCGGTCATCGCGGGCCTCGCCGACAAGGCGGACGAGGCGGCCAAGCGCGTCGAGGCCCTGCACGAGCTGATGAAGCGGGTCTGCCAGCGCATCGCCTACAAGACCGGCGTCTCGACCGTGGAAACCACGGCGGCCGAGGCGCTGGCGCGCGGTGCCGGCGTCGCCCAGGACCAGGCGCATGTCTTCATCGCCTGCTGCCGCCGCCTCGGCGTGCCGGCGCGCTATGTCAGCGGCTACCTGCGCAACGACGATCCCGAACTGCATGTCGGTCGCACCAGCCATTCCTGGGCCGAAGCCTGGGTGCCGGGCCTTGAATGGGTGGGCTTCGATCCCGCCAACAACATGAGCCCGCGTGGCGACAGTCTTCGGGTTGCAGTGGGTCTCGACTATCGCGACGCGGCGCCGGTCAGCGGGCGGCGGGTGGGCTTTGGTGATGCCAAGATGACGGTGGAGGCGTCGGTAAAGCTGATCGACCCATAACGCGGCTACGGGACGAACCTACGAGAAATATCCCTCGCAACGGCGCCTTGTCTCCGCGTTGCCTTGCGAAAGCATCATGGCGCCAGTATTTTCCGCGCGCCTTTTCAACGCCTGAAAGGAGGCGCCGCCGTCATGGCTTTCATTGCCGATCGTCTGAGCCGCATCAAGCCCTCTCCGACCAATGCCGCGCAAGGCAAGTTCCTGGAGATGAAAGCGGCTGGCAAAGATGTGATCGGCCTGGCCGCCGGCGAGCCCGACTTCCCGACGCCCGACCACATTAAGGAAGCGGCGATCAAGGCGATTCACGCCAACGACACCAAGTACACCGCCGTGCCCGGCACGCCGGCGCTGCGCCAGGCGATCTGCGCCAAGATGAAGCGCGACCACGGGCTCGACTACAAGCCGTCGCAGACCGTCGTCACCTCGGGCGGCAAGCAGATCATCTTCAATGCGATGCTGGCTACCCTGAACCCGGGCGACGAGGTCATCATCCCGGCGCCCTACTGGGTGTCGTATCCGGAGATGGTCCTGTTTGGCGACGGCACGCCGGTAATCGTGCAGTGCCATGAGTCCTCGGGCTTCAAGCTGCGCCCCGAGGACCTCGATCGCGCCATCACCCCCAAGACCAAGTGGCTGATCCTGAACTCGCCCAGCAACCCGACCGGCGCCGCCTACACCCGCGCCGACCTCCGGGCGCTGTGCGACGTGCTGCTGCGTCATCCGCACGTCCACGTGCTGACCGACGACATGTACGAGAAGCTGGTCTACGACGACTTCGTGTTCGCCACACCGGCCGAGGTCGAGCCCCGGCTCTACGACCGCACGCTCACCATGAACGGCGTGTCCAAGGCCTACAACATGACCGGCTGGCGCATCGGCTACGCGGCCGGCCCGCAGAAGTTGATCGACGCCATGATCACCGTGCAGTCGCAGAGCACGTCGAACTCCAGCTCGATCAGCCAGGCGGCCTCGGTGGCGGCGCTGAACGGGCCGACCGACTTCATCCCGAAGAACGTCGCCGTCTTCAAGCAGCGCCGCGACCTCATCGTCTCGATGCTGAACCAATCCAAGGGATTGAAGTGCCCGCGGCCGGAGGGGGCGTTCTACGTCTACCCGTCGTGCGCCGGCGCCATCGGCAAGAAGACGCCCGACGGCAAGGTGATCGAGAACGACACCGACTTCGTGAACGACCTGCTCGAGGCCGAGGGCCTCTCGGTGGTGCAGGGCTCGGCCTTCGGCCAGGGCCCGGCCTTCCGCATCTCCTACGCCACGGCGACGGACCTGCTGGAAGAAGCCGGCCGCCGCATCCAGCGGGCGTGCGGGGCGCTGTCGTAAATAGAGAGGACACCGAGCGCGGCACTTGCGGTCGCGCTCGGCTACAGCCTCCCAGGCCTATCGATCGGGATCGAGTTCGGGATGCTCGCGCGCAATCCCGAAGACAAAGTGCTGCGTGAGAATGCCCAAGATGTCGCTAGCGCCTAGAGGGGTTCCTCCTTTTCGCGACCGGTAACGAGTTCACTGACTCTCGAATCAAGTTCCCCGGCTTCTTTCCCACGGAGAGGGCAGCTTCCATCATTCTGGCACCAACGACCTTCTCCATCGAAATCTCCCGAAGATTGTTCCGTGGCAGAACTAGGGCGCGTACCGTCGTACACAAAAGCGATGAATAGAGACTGCGTATCGTGGCTTATTCTTCGTCAACCGGGTTCGCAGGATAGAAGTCCGCGACGAACTTCAATGCCTCCTTCTCCTCTTCGCTCAGCCGGACCTTTTCACCGCGACACAGCCTCATCTTGCGTTCCAGACCCAGCAGGACATTGTGAATCGCTACCGGCACCGGTGCTATTGAATCGATCCTGCATCTCACTTCATCGCTGCGCGGCAACGTGAGGCCGGTGGCCAACTCAAAGTCGACATGTTCCTGTGTGGTGATCCTTCTCGAGGCTATCCTTTCGTTCGTAACTTCCTCGACCAGGCAAATGAAACTCGCCTTGCTTGGGCAGGAAGCATGAAAGATATCACCGACAGCCAAGCGGCTAAGGACAGACTTCCAGTCGGGCACGTGGCCCTTCTCCTATTTGCGATCCAGCGTCCAAGGCTCAAGAAGCTTGGGTAACTCCGAGCTCGGCATGTTTTCGTAGCCCAATCTCTTTACAAGACACTTCGCACAGAGAACATCGCCCCCTTGGCGATAAGCACCAGTCGTTCCTCTGTCACCGCCTTGCGAGCAATACCCTTGGCATCGCAAATCGCCAGCGGCAACAGGCTCAACTCCAGACAATGATGGATGACTCGAAGCCGACGGCCACGTTGGCTCTACCGCGGGTCCAGGAAGGCCGCCGCCAAATCGAAATGTCAGATTGCTGGCTTGGTTCGAAGCTCCGCCCGGTGTCGGCCAACTTTCGGGAGCAAGGGCTCGTCGATATGCAGAGGACCAGATGTCTGTAAGGCTTTGTTGAGTTGAGCCATCCGGCGCCATGCGAAAGCCTGGAACCTCACCCTTCGGGTCCTTCATACGAAAGCCTGGCACGAAATCGTCTTCAGAAAAGTTGAACATCCGCCACTCCTCATCATGGCAGAGTATATTACTATATTGCTTCTAATATTACCAATGTTATTAATCAACTTGAATGGAAAGTGATAGCCTGTAAGCGGTGCTGGCACCGGTCCTTCGAAGCGAACTGAGATGGCCGACCAGCCGCAATCTTCGACGGCCGTCTCGGAAGGGTTGCCCATTGCGATCGACCGTTGCATTCGATTGACCATATTTGCACGGCGGCCTCCCGGAAAACGAACCGAAGAATCTTCCCCCGCCACCGCATTGACTCGCCTCTGCCAGGGTGAAACGATTTCCAGGACAAGACTTCGCTCCGGCCGAGTTCCGTAGCGACC
Source organism: Reyranella sp. (assembly GCA_016780605.1). GTDB lineage: Bacteria > Pseudomonadota > Alphaproteobacteria > Reyranellales > Reyranellaceae > Reyranella. Next base: position 5,989 of record JADHLS010000119.1, on the reverse strand, counting down.
ACGTCCGGAGCTTTTGTGCGCAAGAGAACGCGCAAGAAGGAGGACGTTGTCATGGCCGACATCAAATCCGAGACCATCCCTGGAGGCAGACCAGGCAGCGGCGCGCATCGCGTGGTGGCGCTGTGCGGGCCGTATCTCTCGGGCAAGACGAGCCTGCTCGAGAGCGTCCTTTTCGCCACGGGGGCCATCGGCCGGCGCGGGTCAACGCGCGCAGGCACCTCGATCGGCGACGGTGCCGCCGAAGCGCGCAAGCGCGGCATGGGCACCGAGATCAACGTCGCCTCGGTCGACTATCTCGGCGACCAATGGACCTTCCTAGACGTTCCCGGCTCCATCGAGTTCCAGCACGATGCCTTTGCGGCGCTCGCCGTCAGCGACGCGGCGGTGCTGGTCTGCGAGCCGTCGCCGGAGCGCGTTGTCGCGCTGACCCCGCTGTTGAGGTTCATCGAAGACCATCACATCCCCCACATCTTCTTCGTCAACAAGATCGATTCCGCCGAGGTCCGCGTGCGCGACATGCTGGCCGCGCTGCAGTCCATATCGTCGCGCAAGCTAGTGCTGCGCCAGGTGCCGATCCGCCACACCGCCGCCGACGGCAGTGACGAGACGGTGGGTTACGTCGATCTCGTGAGCGAGCGCGCCTATCGCTACAAGTCGAGCGGCGCTTCGGACCTGATCGAGATGCCGGCCGAGATCCTGCCGCGCGAGAGCGAGGCCCGGCGCGAGATGCTGGAGACGCTGTCGGAGTTCGACGACCAGCTGCTCGAGCAGCTGATCGAGGACGTGGCGCCCGAGAAGTCGCTGATCTACCGCGACCTGCACGACGAGTTCGGCGCCGACCAGATTGCGCCGGTGCTGCTGGGCGCGGGCGACCGCGAGAATGGCGTGCGCCGCCTCCTGAAGGCGCTGCGCCACGACACGCCGTTCGTCGCCGAGACGGCGAGGCGCCGCTCGCTGCCGTCCAATGGCGTCGCCATGGCCGAGTGCTTCAAGGTCCTGCACCAGAGCCATGCCGGCAAGCTCTCGCTCTGCCGGGTCTGGTCGGGCTCCCTGGTCGAGGGCCAGAGCGTCGGCGGCCAGCGCATCGGCACGCTGCTGCGACCGTTCGGCCAGCGACTCGACAAGATCACCGAGGCAAAGGCCGGCGAGATCGTGGCCCTGGCCAAGGTCGACGCCCTGTCGAGCGGCCAGTCGCTCGGCGGTTCGGGCATTGCCGCAACGGCGGACTTTCCGGTACCCGATGCACCGGTCTTCGCCCTGTCGCTCAGGGCCAAGAACCGCAATGACGAGGTCAAGCTTTCGGGCGCCCTGCACAAGATCGTCGAGGAGGATCCCTCGCTCGCCTTCGAAGCGCGCGGCGAGACCCACGAGTTGCTGATCAAGGGCCAGGGCGAGATGCACCTGAAGGTCGCGGTCGACAAGCTCGCCGGCCGCTACAACGTCGCCGTCGACACCGAGCAGCCGCGCGTGGCCTATCGCGAAAGCATCCAGGCCGGCACCCAGCAGCACGCCCGCTACAAGCGCCAGACCGGCGGCCACGGCCAGTTCGCCGACATCAAGATTGAGATCAAACCGTTGCCTCGCGGCTCGGGCTTCCGCTTCGTCGACAAGATCGTGGGCGGCGTGGTGCCGAGGAACTTCATCCCCGCGGTGGAAGAAGGCCTTATCGACTACCTGAAGGAGGGGCCGCTCGGCCAGCCCGTGGTCGACCTCGAGGTGACGCTGTTCGACGGCCAGTACCACTCCGTCGACAGCTCTGAAATGTCGTTCAAGATGGCGGCGCGCATCGCCATGACCGAGGCCATGCCCAAGTGCAAGCCGGTGCTGCTGGAGCCCATCCTCAAGGTCACGGTGGCCGCACCCAACGATTCCACGCCGCGCATCCAGCGCCTGATCTCCGGCCGTCGCGGCCAGCTCCTGGGCTACGACGCGCGCGAGGGCTGGAGCGGATGGGACGAGGTGTCGGCGCTGATGCCCGAGGCCGAGATCGCCGACATGATCGTCGAGATCCGCTCGGTCACCCAGGGCGTCGGCACTTTCCATACCGAGTTCGACCATCTTCAGGAACTGGTCGGACGCACGGCGGACCGCATCGTCGAGGAGACCAAGAAGCGCGCCGCCGCGTAGAATAGCTCACAAGGCGGTGAGGCCGTCGTCCGATGGCTTCACCGCGCGGACGGTCATGGTCATATTTGCTCCCGTGGAATGGTTCCACGGGAGAGTGTTCTTATGTTCAACAGAAGGTCCGTGCTGGCGGTCGGCCTGGCGATGGCCGCCGCTCCGTCACTGACCCGCATCGCGCAAGCCCAGTCTGGGAAGCCGATGCTGGTGTTCGTCGGCCACGAACAGTGAGGCGGCTGCAAGATCTGGCGTGCCCAGTCTGAGCCTGATTTCGTCAAGTCCGACGCCTGCAAGAAACTGGATTACAGGATCGTACATCCGGCCGATCTGACCGGGATTCTGAAAGAAGAGAACTGGCCCAAGGATGCCCTGTGGGTCCGTACTGCCTTCCTCGCGAGCGACGAGGGCAAGGCGCGCCCCGAAGGCACGCCACGCTTCATTCTCGCCCAGGACGGCAAGGTGATTCTTGCAGTCACCGGCAATGCCGGATGGAAAGACAAGATGTGGCCCAAGATCCTGGAAGTGACCGGCAACAAGGCCTGAGAGAAAGCGTGTGCCTGCTCCAGCATGTCTTTCATGCTCCTCTCCCCCGCTAGGGGCCCGCTAGGGGGAGAGGCTGGGTGAGGGGGTTGCAGGCGGCCTTCGAAGCCCCCTCACCTAACCTCTCCCCCAGCGGGGGGAGAGGAACATGAGTACGAGGAGAGCATGAAACGAAGACGAGGACCTCGTCCGCTTTTCCTCACCAGAAGCTTGGATCATAGTGGCCCCGTGGGGCGTTCCATGGGGAGATGAAGTCGTATGGTCCTGAGACGTTTTCTGTCGGCGGCCTTATTGGCTGCCGGCGTTTTGCTGTGGGCGCCTTTTGCCGGCGCGCAGACACCGGCAGGCACAAAGAGCGCGCGGCCGATGCTGATCATGGTTTGTCATGACCGCTCGACGGCCTGCGCGGAGTGGCACAAACAGTGGGAGCCGCTGTTCGTCGCCACGCCAGCCTACAAGATGATCGACTTCACGACCATCAACGCACCGACGGCCAAGGCATCGATGCAACCCGCCGCCTGGCCCGCGAACCTGCGCTGGCTGCTCGACACGTTCCTGATGAGCCAGCAAGGCGCATGGGAGGAGTACGAGACGCCGCGCTTCTTCCTGTTGCAGAACGGCTCGGTCACGGCCAGTACCGCCGGCAACGACGGCTGGCGCGAGTTCATGTGGCCGACGCTTCTCGACGTGACGAACACCAAGCCCTAAAGCCCCGGAGGCCGCCATGGCCAACGAGCTGTTCCGCAGTCAACTCGCCTCTTACGCATCCGTGCATCGCAATTGGCGCAACAAGGCGACACACTTCGTTGGCATCCCGCTCATCGTCTTCTCGCTGCTGCTGCTCCTGTCGCTGTGGCGCTTCGAGGTTGGCGACCGTGAGTGGACGCTGTCGCTAGCCGCCGCCATCGTGGCGGTGCTGGGCTGGATGGCGCTCGACCTCGGCATCGGCATCGTCATGGGCCTGATCATGGTGGTTGCGTGGTGCGCGGCCCACGCCCTGGCTGCCGCACTGGGTTCAACACAGGCCGTGTGGATCGCCTTCCTCGCCCTGTTCGCGGCCGGCTGGATCCTGCAGTTCCTCGGCCACCATTACGAAGGCAAGCGGCCGGCCTTGGTCGACAACATCTTCCAGGGCTTCATCGGGCCCATGTTCCTGGTGGCGGAAACCATGGTGATGATGGGTCGCCGCACGGATCTTGCAGAGGCCATGGGCGATATCGACGTCACGGTGGAGTGAGCGGGCTTGATTTGCAGAAGCCGGCCGGTGCTCTCACATAGGTACGGGGCGTCCAGGAGTTTTTCGACATGTTGATCAAGCGCAAGCGCGGCTGGGAATTGGGCGAAAACCGGGCAACCCCGGAAGCGATCTATCTGAAGCGCCGCGAGCTCGTTCGGGCGTTGGGTGTCGGCGCGGCCACTCTCGCCCTGCCGTCGATGGCCTTGGCCGAGGACAAGGATCCGTCGGCCGGTCTCTATCCGGCCAAGCGCAACGACAAGTACGGCGTGCCGACGCCGATGACGGCCGAGAAGCTGGCCACGACCTACAACAACTTCTACGAATTCGGCACCGACAAGAGCATCTGGCGCGATGCGCAGAAGCTCGAGGTGCGGCCGTGGACCATCAAGGTCTCCGGCATGGTCGAGAAGCCGTTCGAGATCGGCATTGATGATCTGCTTTCCAAGGTGCAGCTCGAGGAGCGCGTCTACCGCCATCGCTGTGTCGAGACGTGGTCGATGATCGTGCCATGGAGCGGCTTTCCAATGCGTTCGCTGGTCGAGCTGTGCAAGCCCACGGGCAGCGCCAAGTACGTCGTCATGAAGACGCTGAGCAAGCCATCGGTCATGTTCGAGCAGAAGGACCCTCTCTATCCCTGGCCCTACACTGAGGGCCTGGCGATGGACGAGGCGATGAACGACCTCACCTTCATCGCCACCGGCCTCTACGGCAAGCCGATCCACAAGCAGAACGGTGCGCCGTTGCGCCTGGTGACGCCGTGGAAGTACGGCTTCAAGGGCGTGAAGTCGATCGTGTCCATCGAGTTCAGCGACAAGCGGCCGGTTACGTTCTGGGAGAAGCTGCAATCGAGCGAGTACGGCTTCTGGGCCAACGTGAATCCGCAGGTGGCGCATCCCCGCTGGAGCCAGGCGACCGAGAAGCCGCTGGGCAGCAGCGAGCGCATCCCGACGCAGCTCTACAATGGCTACGGCGAGTTCGTCGCCAGCCTGTACGCAGACCGCAAAGCGGAAAAGCTCTTCATGTAGTCCGACCTTTGCCTTGCCGCGCCGGCCCGCGCTAAAACGGGCCGGCCCATCGCGTCGCGGTGAGGCCGAGGGAGGACTTTAAGTGAAGTTGAATCGCCGTTCCGTGCTTGCCGGCGCTGCCGTCCTGTCGGCGTCGCCGCTGCTGAAAGGCCGGGAGGCGTTCGCACAGGCCTATCCCAACAAGCCGATCAAGATCGTGGTGCCGTTCGCGGCTGGCAGCGCTACCGACCTGACGGCGCGTGGCCTGGCGGCGAAGCTGCAGGAAATCCTGAAGCAGCCGATCATCGTCGACGACAAGCCCGGCGCCAGCGGCCAGCTCGGCGCGTCGGCCGTCGCGACCTCGCCGGCCGACGGCTACACGCTGATGATGGGCACCAACACGACCAACGCCGCCAACCCTGCGCTGTTCAAGAAGCTCTCCTACGATCCGGAGAAGGACTTCGCGCCGATCATGCGCTGCGTCACCGGAGTCAACGTGCTGGTGGTGAACAACGATCTGCCGATCAAGTCGGTGCCCGAGCTGATCGACTACGCCAAGAAGAACCCGGGCAAGCTGAACTACGCCGAGGCCAGCGCCTCGCAACGGCTGTCGGCTGAGATGTTCGCCAAGCTGGCGGGGGTGAAAATCGAGCGCGTGCCCTACAAGGCAAGCCCGCAGGCGCTGGGCGACGTCATCTCGGGCCAGGTCCAGCTGATGTTCCCCGACCTGCCGCAGGGCCTGGCGCAGATCGACTCCGGCAAGGTGCGTGGGCTCGCCACGACGGGGCCACAGCGCACCTCGGTGGCGCCCGACCTGCCGGCGATCGCCGAGACGGTGCCGGGTTATTCGCTGGTCTATTGGCTGGCCGTGTTCGCACCGGCCAACACGCCCCAGGACATCCAGAAGACGCTGGCCGACGCCATCGCCGAGGCCATGAAGGATCCGGCAACGGGCAAGGCCATGACCCAGGGTCGCATGGAGATCTCACCGCTGCCGCTCGAGCAGTTCGCCGCCTACGTCAAGGAGCAGACGGCCTGGTGGACGACCGAGATCAAGGCGGCGGGTATCGAACCGGAGTGACATTCA
>JADHLS010000118.1 GCA_016780605.1 Reyranella sp. | reverse complement strand
CCGAGCGCGCGGGTCACGATCGGGCCCAGCCAATCGGGCTTGCGGTAATAGCAGTGATAGGTGAGCCAGAGATCGAAGCGCTCGGGATGACGGGGTGGCAGTGCGCGCCAGCGCGCGATCAGACGCGCGGCCTGACGGCGGGCGCGGCGCTCGCAGGCGAGATGCTCTGCAGGCCTTGGCACGCCGGGCGGGACGCGGCTCAGCGGCGGCATCACCACCGTGTAGCCAAGGCGCCGGAGCAGGCGGGCGAGGCCGCGTGCCATCTCGCGGTCGCCCGAAGGGACGGGACTGTCCGGCGGCTTCAGCGGCGTGTGCAACAGCACGCGCATTCGGTCACTCCGCAGCCCTTGCCTCCGACAAGATGGCCTCGGGCTGGACAGGGTGGCCGAGGGCCGAGGCGATCCAGTCCACGCCGGCGTCGAAGGAGAAGCGCGTGCGCACGACCTCGCCGGCGCGATGCGCCAGTTTCTGGCGCAGCTCGGGATGGGTAATCAGGCGCGCCAGCGCCGCCGACAGAGCGTCGGGCGCGCCGGGCGCGACCAGCAATCCGTTGTCGCCATCGTCGATGAACTCGCCAATCGCGGCGGCGCGCGTCGAGACAATGGCGAGGCCCTGGTGGGCAGCCTCCATCAGCACGTTAGGCAGGCCGTCCTGGTCGCCGTCGGCCGCTTTCTTGCTCGCCAGCACAAAAAGGTCGGCGCGCGCCAAGGCGGCGAACACCTGCTTCTGCGGCTGGGCACCGAGCCACGTGCAGCGTTCGGCAATGCCGAGTCGCGAGGCCTGGGTTTTCAGCGCATCACCAAGCTCGCCGGCGCCGATGTGCTCGAAGCGCCAGCTCACCGTCCTCGGCAGGGCGGCCAGCGCCTGCAGGAGATCGTCGTAGCCCTTCTTCTCGACCTTGCGGCCGATCGACAGGACGACGACGGGATCGTTGGCATCCGATCCGTCACGCTGCGAGCGAATCTGTGTCGGTGCCGGGAGGTGGGCGAAGTCGAGGCCGTGATAGACGAGCTTCACCTTGTCAGCCCCGGTTTTATCGGAGCGTGAGGCGAGGTCGCGCAGCCGCGTGGCCCCCATGTCGGTGCAGGTCACGGCCCAGGTGCAGTCGGCGAGCTTGTCGGCGGCTTCCCAGGGCTCGCTGGTCCAGATGTCCTTGGCGTGCGCCGACAGGCTCCATGGCAGGCCGCGCAGGATGGCGGCGTAGCGTGTGACCGACGAGGGCGTGTGCAGGAAATGAGCGTAGAGACGCTCGATGCCGGACGGCAACTCGGCGGCCATCACGAGCGCCTGGCCCCAACGCCGGAGCCGATTGGGCGTTGGATCGCGCCGCAGGTCGGCGAGAAACCTCGCGCGCGCCGCCGGATAGCCGGGCAGGCGACGCGCCTTCAGCCAACCCCGCCATACGCGGGCCGGATCGTCCTTGAGGTACTCCGGCAGGTAGACGACGCGGCCGGCCACGCGATCGTGCACCGGATGGCGATGCTTGTCGGTCGGCCGGCGCAGCGACCAGATCTCCAGCGCGACGCCACGCGCCTCGAGACCTGCAAGCTCCTGGGCAATGAAGGTCTCGGACAGGCGCGGCCAGCCCTTGAGTACGACCGCGACACGCGCGTCCATTGGCGAAGACATGAAAATCCCGGCGTTCAGGTCCTGGCGCGCGCCGTTGGCGCGGCGGGAGATGCCGTGGAGTCGGTGGGCTTGTCCTCGCCCCAGGTTGCGTACAGCGGCGCGGGACCGCGATGGGGATGGGCGAGCTGCTTGGCAACCAGGCGCCAGACGTTGGGCAGGCCATCGAGCAGGCCCGGCACCACGACGTCGCTCGGCAAGCCCTGCTGCGGAAGCTGGCGCAAAGCGGTGGCCATGGCATGCGGGTCGCGACCGCGTTCGGCATCGAGCATCTCGATCAGGCCGACATTGCGCGCGGCCCGGGCGCGGATGAACTGCTCGAGCCGGGGCTTGGTGCGCGGCACGATGATGGCTTTCTTGTCGAACGACAGGATTTCGCAGAAAGTGTTGTAGCCGCCCATGGCCACCACGCCCGCCGCCCGCTGCATCAACGCGCCGAGATTGTTGGTGAAGGTGAGCGTGCGGATGTTGGGGAACTTCCCGGCGCGCTCCTTGAGGGCCTCGCGCTCGGCCGCAGACATGAACGGCCCGAAAACGATCACCGCGCCGTAGGGGATGTGCGGGTCGCTTTCGTAGGCCGCGAGCACCCAGTCGATCAGATCGGCGCCGTCGCCGCCGCCGCCCGCCGTCACCAGGATGAAGGGCCCGTCGATCTCCTCCATCTCGTGCGGGACGTCGGTGTGCAGCGGCAGGTCGCGGCGCAGATAGCCGGTATAGACCATCTTGTGGCGAACCGACGGCGGAACCTCGATGCCGGTGAGCGGCTTGTTGATCTGCGGCAACCCGTAGATCCAGATCTCATCGTAGAGGTCGCGCAACGTCGGCACGACGTGTTTACGCTCCCATTCGGCTGCGAGAGCCGCCGGATCGTCCATGACATCGCGCAGGCCGAGCACCAACGGCGTACCGCGCTCCTGGAGCAGCTTGAGCGCCGGCACGACCTCGCCTCGCAATCCGGTCGGCTCCTTGTCGACGATGAAGAGGTCGGGGCGATAGATATCAGCGGTGTCGCGGATGATCCGGGTACGCATCGCCAGCGTATGCTCGACGCCGACCCGCAGGTTGGCTGAATCGTACTCTCCGGTCTCGATCAGCTTGACCACGCCCGGAATGCGCACAAAGTCGATACCGGAACGGAACTCGTAGGAGCCGATGACCGGCGAACCCGATACGATAAGCACCGAGACATTGGGGTCAGCCGCAACCAGGGCATTGGCGATAGTGCGGCAGCGGCTGACATGGCCGAGGCCAAAGGAGTCGTGGCTGTACAGCAGCACACGCTTGGACCGGCTTTGAGGCATGCGACCCCTCTCCCCTTGCCGAAGCGCGAGCTTGCCCCGACCGGTTTATTCGGGCGGACTATGCCATAACGACCCGACCCGAGCGAAGCCCTTCCGGGATGCAAAAAATCGAATGTAATCAAGGCACTGATCGAATATAGGAGTAGAGGGGGGCCAGGCCCTGGCCGCCCCCGGCGCGGATTTTGATGCAACGCAATCTGTTCACCTACATCTGGCGGTACAGCAGGCCCGAGCAGGTCCTCATCCTCGGCCTCGTGGTGTTGGCGCAGGTTTTCTACTTCCTGTCGCTGACCGTGCCGAAGGACATCGTCAACAACGGCATCCAGGGAAACGCTTTCAAGAACCACCAGACCATCCCCTTCCTGGTCTGGGAGCTCGACCTCTCGGCCATCCTGCCGGGCAAGGTGCTGCGCATCTTCGACGGCTTCCAGGTCGACCAGCTGGGTTACCTGGTGACCATGAGCTTCGTCTTCCTGGGCGCGGTGATCATCAACAGCCAGTTCAAGAAGACCATCAATACCCAGAAGGGCCGCATGGGCGAGCGCATGCTGCGCCGCCTGCGCTACGAGCTCTATGATCGCATCCTGCGCTTCCCGCCGGCCCACTTTCGCAAGGTCAAGCAGGCCGAGCTCGCAACCATGATCAAGGACGAGGTCGAGCCTCTCGGCGGCTTCATCGGCGATGCCTTCGTCCAGCCGATGTTCCTGGGCGGCCAGGCGCTCACGGCCATCATCTTCATCATGCTGCAGAACTGGCTGCTCGGGATCATCGTCGTCGCCCTGCTGGGCGTGCAAATGGTGATCATCCCGCGCCTGCGCCGGCCGGTGCTGATCCTGGGACGCGAGCGCCAGATCACGGCGCGCCAGCTCGCCGGCCGCATCGCCGAGACCGCGGACGGCGTGCACGAGATCCATATCCACGGTGCCGCCAACTACGAGCGCGCCGACATCGCCGACCGCCTGGGCAAGATCTACAAGATCCGCTTCGATCTCTATCAGAAGAAGTTCGTCGCGAAGTTCTGGAACAACATCCTGTCGCAGGCGACGCCCTTCGCTATCTACCTGGTCGGCGGCTACTTCGCCATCACCGGCCACATGAACGTCGGCGCCGTGGTCGGCGTGCTGCTGGCCTACAAGGACCTGCCGGGCCCCATCAAGGAGCTGATCGACTGGGACCAGCAACGCCAGGACGTGCAGATCAAGTACGAGCAGGTGATCGACCAGTTCCAGCCCGAGGGCATGATGCCCCAGGAGCTGCAGGCCCTGCCCGAGGGTCCGCCGCCGCCGCTCGGCAAGGAACTCGCGCTGGCAGGCGTCACCGTCTCCGAGGACGGCCGCGTGAAGCAGCTCGACGGCGTGTCGATGGTCCTGCCGACCGATACAAAGATGGCGGTGATCGGCGGCTCGAGCTCGGGCAAGGAAGTGCTGGGGCAGGTCCTGGCGCGTCTCACCCTGCCGAGCAGCGGCTCGATCAAGCTCGACGGCAACGATTTCTTCCAGCTGCCCGAGTACGTGCTTGGCGCGCGCACCGCCTATGTCGGGCAGGAGACCTACCTCTTCCCACAATCGGTGCGGGACAATCTGCTGTTCGGCCTGAAGATCCGGCCGATCGCACCCGCCAACTACGACGAGGCGCTGAAGGCCGAGCGCGAGGCCTTCTGGGAGGAATCGGTGCGCGCCGGCAATCCGCCGTTCGACCCCCACGCCGACTGGATCGACTACGAGCTGGCCGGCGCCAGCGGCCCGGCCGACCTCCTGCCGCGCATCGTCGAAGTGCTGAAGCAGGTCGAGCTCGACGAGGACATCTACGGCCTCGGCCTGCGCGGCAGCATCGATGCCGCGCTGCGCCCCGACCTCGCGGAGCGGTTCCTCAAGGCGCGGCACGAGCTGCACGGCCGCCTGAAGGATCCCAGCTACGCCGGCCTGATCGAGACCTTCAACGCCGACGCCTACAACCGCAACCTGTCGGTCGCCGAGAACATCCTGTTCGGCACGCCGCTCGGCAAGGAGCTGTCCGGCGACAGCATCGCCTTCGATCCCTACATGCAGTCGGTGCTGAAGGCGACCGGCATCGAGCTCGACCTGCAGCGCATGGGTCTCACCATCGCCGAGACCATGGTCGAGCTGTTCTCCGGCCTGTCGCCCGACAACCCGCTGTTCGAGCAGTACAGCTTCATCTCGGCCGACGAATTGCCCAACGTGCGGCTGTTGCTGCAACGCCTCGGCGGCAAGGGCATCGATGCCGTGCCCGAGGCCGACCGCCCGCGCCTGATGACGCTGCCCTTCCGCTACATCGAGGCGCGCCATCGCCTGGGCCTGGTCGACGCGGCGATGGAGGAGCGGCTCCTCACGGCACGCCATGCCTTTGCCCAGGGCCTGCCCGCGCCGCTGCGCGGGGCCGTCGAGTTCTACGACTTCGAGCGCTACAACAGCGCCGCCACCCTGCAGGACAACATCCTGTTCGGCCGCCTGGTCTACGGCCAGGCCCAGGGCGAGCAGCGCATCGGCACGCTTATCTCCGATGTGCTCAACGGGCTTGGCCTACGAAACTCGGTGGTCGAGGTCGGGCTCGACTACAATGTCGGTGTCGGCGGCAAGCGCCTGACGGCAAGCCAACGCCAGAAACTCGGCATTGCCCGTGCACTCATCAAACGGCCACAGTTCTTGATCGTCAACGAGGCCGTCGCCTCGTTCGACGGCCGGACGCAGGACCGTATCCGTGACAATATCCTGACGGCGGCCAGGAAGGACGGCCGCGGCGTGGTGTGGATCGCCAACCGGCCTTCGCAGGCCGAGCCGTTCGAACAGATCGTGGTCATGCAGGGCGGCCGTGTCGTCGCCCATGGAGCGCCGTCGGAGCTGGCGGCAAAAGGCGGGCTCTATGCCGAGCTGATGGCGGCGGCATAGCCCGATTGAGGAGGATGCGATGAACCTCAATGAAGAAGTGGAACTGCTGAAGGGCGTTCCGATTCTGTCCAAGATCGAACCGGCCAAGCTCAAGCTGCTGGCCTTCACCAGCGAGCGCGTGAACTATGCCGAGGGCCAGGAGCTTTGCCATCAGGGCGATCCGGGCGACGCCATGTACGTCATCCTGGGCGGCGTGGCCGACGTGCTGATCGACACGCCGACCGGCCAGATCCGCGTTGCCGAGATGAAGAAGAACGACTTCCTGGGCGAGATCGCCATCCTGTGCGACGTGCCCCGCACCGCCACCATCAAGGCGCGCGAGCCCCTGAATACGCTCAAGATCTCCAAGGATACGTTCTATCGCATGGTCGGCGAGTTCCCGCAGATGGCCATCGAGATCATGCGCGAGCTGGCGCATCGCGTGGAGGACACCAACAAGAAGCTGCGCGAGGCGACCGCGACCAAGGCGGCCTGAGAGGTGTCTGAGGGATGTCATGATGTCTTTGCCGGGAGCGCGCCACTCCAGTGGCGCTCTTCTGATATTCTGCCGGACCAGCGGCATCTTGCCGGCCCATGTTCATGATGCCGGCTCGAAGCCGGCCGTCCCAAAGACTATGAGCGCCACTGGCGTGGCGCGCTCCCGGCAATGAGTCGCCTCGATAGCTTCATCGCGCGCATGCAGGCGCAGCGCGACTGCCTCAACTATCTGAAGCCGCTCGTCGACCGGTTGTCCGGTCCGATCCTGGAAGTCGGCCTGGGCAACGGCCGTACCTACGACCATCTGCGCGATCTCTTTCCCGGCCGCGACATCTACGTCTTCGAGCGCAAGGTGGCCGCCCATCCCGACTGCATCCCGCCGGACGACCGCCTGTTCCTGGGCGAGGCGCGGGCGGCGATCCCTGAGGCCGCGAAGAAGCTCGGCGCCGCCGCGGCGTTGATCCATACCGACCTCGGCACCGGCGATCACGCGGCCAACGTGGCGATGGGGAAATGGCTCGGTCCGGCGCTCGATACGCTGGCGGCGACCGGCGGCTATATCCTCGCCAACCAGCCGCTCGAGGTGGCGCGGTGGAAGCGCGAGTCCGATCCGCCCGGCGTGCCGAAGGACCGGTATTTTCTGTATCGGGTGGGCTGACTTCGTTTGGCTTCTCCCTCTCATATTCCTCTCCCCCTTGGGGGAGAGGAGCATGAGGAAGAAAAGGGAGGTGAATGAGCTCACCGCCCGAACAGCCGCATCAGCACCAGCAGGACGACCGCGCCGATCACCGAGCCGATGAAGCCGGCCGGCTCGCCCGGCGCATAGAGGCCGAGGGCCTGGCCGCCGAAGGTCGCGATCACCGCGCCGACGATGCCGATCACGATGGTGACGATGATGCCGCGCGGGTTAGGGCCCGGGGTGACGAGCCGAGCCAGGAGGCCAATGACCAGGCCGATGACCAGAACACCGATGATGCTACCGAACGTCATGTGCTTCTCCCTTCACACCTCGAACGTCGCCATGACCGGGACGTGATCCGACGCTTGCTTCCAGTCGCGCAGATCGACGTCGATGCGATGGCTGCTGATGGCACCCGACAGGCCCGGTGAGGCGAGGATATGGTCGAGCCTGCGGCCGCGATTGGAGGCGCGCCAGTCGTTGTTGCGATAGCTCCACCACGAATAGAGCTTCTTGTCGTCGGGCACGAAGCGACGCGGCACGTCGATCCAGTCGAGCGAGGCCTGCAGCCGCCCGAACAGCTCGACCTCGACCGGCGTGTGCGACACGATCTTGAGAAGCTGCTTGTGGCTCCAGACGTCATGCTCCAGCGGCGCCACGTTGAGGTCGCCGACGGCAACCCGCCGCAGGCCCTTGGCGGCACCGGCCTTCGGCCTGCGGTCGGCGAACCACTGGGCCATCTCGCGGTAAAAATCGAGCTTGTGCGCAAACTTGTCGTTGACCGCGGGATCGGGGACATCGCCGCCCGCCGGAATGTAGAGATTGTCCAGCAGGATGGGGTCGGCGCCGACATCGAGCGAGACCTCGATGTGCCGGCAATCCTCCTTGCCGCAGCGATGATGGACCTCGGCGGCGGTGAACGGCACCTTGGAGAGGATCGCCACGCCGTTATAGGACTTCATGCCCTTGACCAGCCGGTGGCCGTAGCCCAGCGCCTCGAAAGCCTTGTGCGGGAAGAACTCGTCCGGGCACTTGGTTTCCTGCAGGCAGAGCACGTCGGGCTTGCGCAGCCGAAGATAGCGTTTGACGTTGTTGATCCTGAGGCGGACCGAATTGATGTTCCAGGTGGCGATGGAAAGGCTCATCTCGCCCCCAATATAGTGAATCTCGGGCCGATCTCGACCCAGGAGACCCTTCTATGCAGATGGACGGTGACGAAAGCAGCAACATCGAGGATCGCCGCGGCGAGGGCGGCTATTTCGGTGGCGGCGGCGGCGGTTACGGCATGGGCGGCGGCATCCCCATTCCCATCGGCGGCGGCCTGTTCAAGGGCGGCCTGGGCTTCATCGCCTTCATCGTCATCGCCCTGATCTTCGGCGCCGATCCCTTCGCCCTGCTGAGCGGGATGGGAGGCGGCGGCACGACTTACGAGCGGCCCTCCGAGCAGGCTTCCCGGGCGAGCCGCACGACGTCGCGCCAGGCGCCGGCCAGCGACGCCGAGACCCAGTTCGTCTCGCGGGTGCTGAAAAGCACCGAGGATGTCTGGAGCGACGTCTTCCGCAGCCTCGGGCGGCAGTACCGCGATCCCAAGCTGGTGCTCTATCGCGACGCCACGCGCACCGAATGCGGCGTCGGCCAGTCGGCGATGGGTCCGTTTTATTGTCCGGTCGACCAACGGGTCTATCTCGACCTCGCCTTTTTCGACGATCTCGCCCGTCGCTTTCACGCGCCGGGCCAGTTCCCGCAGGCCTATGTGATCGCCCACGAGGTCGGCCATCACGTGCAGAACCTTTTTGGCATCACGGCCAAGACGGAGCAGATGAAGGAGCGCATGAGCAAGCGCGACGCCAATGCGCTGTCGGTGCGGGTCGAGTTGCAGGCCGATTGCTTCGCCGGCGTCTGGGCCAACCGCGCCGACGCCGCGCGCGGCGGCAAGATGATCGGCGACCGCGATGTCGAACAGGCGCTCACCGCCGCCTCGGCGATCGGCGACGACCGTCTCCAACGCCAGGCCCAGGGCCGCGTCGTGCCCGACAGCTTCACCCACGGCACCAGCGCCCAGCGCATGCGCTGGTTCAACATCGGCCTGGAAAGCGGCGATCCGCGCAAGTGCGATACGTTCAGCGCGAAGCAGCTTTAGGTCTCTTGCCGGACCGCGGGCTTCCAGGCCCGCTCATGGTCATGGCGCGCAGGATGCGCGCGGTCCAGAAGACCATGAGAAGAGCGGGCCTGGAGGCCCGCGGTCCGGCAAGATTACTTCCGCGGATTGCCGGCGAGGCCGCCGGCCAACTGCTTGGGCGGGTGCTTGGCCAGCGCCTCTTCCACCGGCTCGGTGCCCCAGCCGGGGCGCGATGGCATCACGAGGTGGCCGTCCTTGAACTCGGGCACGTGCGTGAAGAGCTCGTGGTCCCAGTCCAGGCGATCGATGTCGGTCTCCATGATGCGCAGGTTGGGCACACACGCCGCGAAGTGCGCGTTCATCATGGTGCAGAGATGGCCATAGAAATTATGCGGCGCGACGTTCACCTCGTGCGCTTCGGCGAGGTTGGCGATCTTCATCGACTGCCAGACGCCGTTCCACGGCGTGTCGATGATGGCCACGTCCATCGCCTGCGCCTTGAAGTAGGGCAGGAACTCGCGGATGCCCAGAAGCGTCTCGCACGAAGAGATGGGGTGCGGGCTCTGGCTGCGGATCAGGCCCAGCGCGTCGGGATTGTAGGTGTCGATCTCGACCCAGAACATGTCGAGGTCGCGGATGGCGCGCAGGATCTTCAGATAGCCTTCGGTGCTGGCGTTGAAGTTGAGGTCGAGCAGCAGATCGACATCGGGTCCCGCGCCCTCGCGGATCGCTTCCAGATGCATGCGCAGATTGCGCAGCACGTGCCGGTCGACATTGCGCTCGGGGTAACTGGGTGAGCCGAAGCCCGGCCGCCAGCCTTTGGGATTCCTCTTGTCGGCGTCGTAGATGAAGATGTTGGTCTTCATCGCGGTAAAGCCCTTCTCGCGCACCTCGCGGCCGATCGCCTTGACGCCGTCGAGGTCGGTGATGGCGGGCT
>JADHLS010000117.1 GCA_016780605.1 Reyranella sp. | reverse complement strand
CGACGCGATCACGGCGCCGCCGTGGATTCGGCTGAGCAGCGCCTGCTCGCAAGGACCTCAACGATCTTTGCGAGCAGGCGCTGCTCGCAAAGATCGTTGAGGTCCTTGCGGATGGTCTGCGGCGTTACGTCGAACCTTTCGGCAAGGCCGTCGACGCTGACCCGTCCTTCCACCCGAGCCAGCGCCAGTATTTCCTTCTGCCGGGACGTAGCAGGCTGCATGCGGGCGAATTCTATGCCGGTCGAGTGCCGGCACAAGCGACGATCGCGCCCGTTGATCTCACCCTTTCAGGTCGCGGGCTTCTGCGTCCGGGTGTAGCCGCGGCTCTCCATGCAGTCGTTGAAGGCCTCGAGCTCGGCGCTGCCGCGATCGGTCCTCGCCTGCTGCTGCGCGGCGATCATGCCCGCGCCGCCCAGTGCGGGGTTGCTGGAGCCATAAGGATAGAGCCGCTGCGCCTGCTGCTGCGCCACCGTCCGGCATTGCGCGGTATCGGCGGCGACCGTGGCATCGGTGGCGCCGGCCTTCTGCCACGCGGCCGGCCCCGGCGGCGCACAGGCCGGAAGGAGATGCGGCAGCAGGACCAGCGCGGCCAAGGTGCGCGCCAACGGAATTCTCAGCATCGGCCATCGTACCGCCTGGACCGGCGTTCTGCAGCGGCCGTGTAAAAATTTTCCGGCCGTTCTGTATCTTTTCGCTCCGGCCGTTCGTCTTCCAAGCGTAAGGACGGGTTGAAATTACTTAACCCACTAGTTTAGTATTGTCCAAAGCCCGTTCGAGGAGCCACGGATGAAGCTGTATTACGGTTGGGTCGTGGTCGCTGCGGGCGCCCTGATGGGGTGCGTGGCGATCGGTTCGGTGTTCTCGCTGGCCGTGTTCCTGCAGCCCATGGCCGACGCCACCGGCTGGTCGCGCACCGGCGTGTCGACGGCCATGACCATCGTCTTCCTGACCATGGGCGTCGCCTCGTTCGGCTGGGGCGCCCTCACCGACCGCTTCGGGCCCAAGGTTGTCGTGCTGAGCGGCGGCGTGCTGCTGGGGCTCGGCCTCACGCTCGCGAGCCGCACCCAGAGCCTGCTCGCATTCCAGCTGATCTACGGCATCATGGTCGGCGGCGCGGCAGGCGCGGTGTTCACGCCGACCTTCGCCACCGTAACCGGCTGGTTCGAGAAGCATCGCAGCCTCGCCGTCTCGCTGGTCTCGGCCGGCATGGGCGTGGCGCCGATGACCGTCTCGCCCTTCGCCAGCTGGCTGATCACCCATTACGACTGGCGCGTCGCGCAGTTCGTGATCGCGATCCTGGCCTGGGTCGTCCTGATCCCGATCGCCTTCCTGGTGCGCCGGCCGCCGGCGCAGCCCGACGAGCGCGAGCGCGCGATCGCCCGACCCGGCGCGATGACGGGTGCGGCCGATCCCAACATGACCGCCGCCCAGGCGGTGCGCTCGCCGCAGTTCTGGGTCCTGTCGCTCACCTACTTCTGCTGCTGCGCCACCCATGCCGGCCCGATCTTCCACACGGTGAGCTACGCCATCGCCTGCGGCCTGCCGATGATGGCTGCGGTCACCATCTACAGCGTCGAAGGCCTGGCGGGTCTCGGCGGGCGCATCCTGTTCGGCTTGTCGGGCGATCGCTTCGGCGCCAAGCGCGTGCTGGTGATCGGCCTGTTCGCCCAGGCGCTGGGCGCGGGCGCCTACTTCTTCGTGCGCCAGCTCGGCGAGTTCTATGCCGTCGCCGCGGTGTTCGGCCTGATCTACGGCGGCATCATGCCGCTCTATGCCGTGATCGCCCGCGAGTACTTCCCGATGCGCATCATGGGCACGGTGCTGGGCGCCGCGACCATCTTCTCGTCCGGCGGCATGGCGCTGGGGCCCGCCCTCGGCGGTTGGATCTTCGACACCACCGGCAGCTACGGCTGGCTCTACATCGCCTCGTTCGGCATGGGCCTCGGCGCTGTCGCCATCGCGCTGTTCTTCCCGCCCTTCCCCTCGCAGCAGCGCGCGGCGGCGCAGCCCGCCTGACGTCAGCCGGCGAACATCGCCCTGAGTCGCGGCGCGACGTCGCGGGCAAAACATTCGAGGCTCGCATTTGTATCGTCGGGCGTAAGGCCCGGCGGCACGGCCCAGGTCACGATGTCGGTCAGGCCGTACTCGCGGATGAAGGCCGCGAGCTCCTTCACGCAGTGCTCGACGTCACCCACCACCCAGGTCTGCGGGATACGGTCGGCCTCGGCGATGCCCTGGATGCCACCGTGGCCGCCCGACTCCTCGCGGAAGCGGTTGTAGACCTCCATTCGCCGGCGCTCGGCCACTCGCACCTTGCCCCAGTCGCGCTCGCGATCGTCGGTCACCAGGCAGGACTTGATGATGCCGATGCGATGCGCCGCTGGATCGCGGCCTTCGGCTTTAAGCTTGGCCAGCCAGGGATCGAGCGACTGCCGGCGCGGCCCCTGCGGCAACAGGTTGGCGCCGACCCGCGCGGCGCGCAGCGCACCCGCCTCCGACATCGCCGCCACCCACAGAGGCGGCCCGCCTGGCTGCACGTAGCCCGGCGTGACCTTCACCTCTTCGAAATTGTAGCGCTTGCCCGCGTAGCTGAATTTCTCGCCGGTGAAGGCAAGCTTCAGGACGTCCAGTCCCTCGTCGGTCAGCGAGACGCGGCGCGATACCGGCAGGCCGAAGCCCTTGAACTCATGCGGCGCGTAGCCCATGCCGGCGCCGATCTCGACGCGCCCACCGCTGATATTGTCGAGCACCGCGAGGTCCTCGGCGAGCCGCAGCGGATGGTTGAACGGCAGCAGGCAAACGTCGCAGGAGAAACGCACGCGTTTGGTGCGCGCCGCCATCGCCGCGGCGACAGGGATCCATGACGGCAGGTAGCCATCCTCGACGAAGTGATGCTCGGTGAACCACACGAGATCGAGGCCGAGCCCGTCCAGCCACGCCACCTGGTCCATGATCGCGGCATAGAGCGCCTGGTGGCTCATGCCGGATTCGGGTGGATTGCGGAAATCGTAGGCGACGCCCAGGCGCAGGGGCTTGGTCATCGTTATTTCCTCCCGGCTCGCCTTGAATGTGGCGCGCGCCGAGCCTACGTTCGCGACCGTTCGAAGCCAACAGGATGTGCACGATGGATTTCTGTCCGACAGCAAATCGACCTCTTGCTCTCGGGGAAATCCGTCTTCATGCCATCCATCACCGTATCCAATCTCGCCTGGTCGACGCCTGACGGCCGACCTGTCCTTTCCAATCTCGATCTGAGCTTCGGCAGCGAGCGCACCGGCCTGGTCGGTCGCAACGGCGTGGGCAAAAGCACGCTGCTTCGACTGATTGCCGCCGAGCTGCAACCGCAGGCCGGTTCGATATCGCTTGCCGGTACGTTGGGCGTCCTGCGCCAGGCCGTCCAGGTTGACCCAACGGAGACTGTGGTCGATCTGTTCGGCATCGCCGACGCGCTTGACCTGCTGGCGCGCGCCGCGCGCGGCGATGCCGACGCCGAGGCGCTCGCCCACGCGGACTGGACGTTGGAAGCGAGGCTCGCCGAGGCGCTTGGCCGGCTCGGGCTCGACGTGTCACCTGGGACCAGGCTCGGCACGCTTTCCGGTGGCCAACGCACGCGGCTCGGCCTCGCCGCCCTCGTCTTCGCCGAACCCGACTTCATCCTGCTGGACGAGCCCACCAACAATCTCGACTGCAATGGCCGTCGTGCCGTCATCGATCTGCTGGCCGGTTGGCGCAGCGGCGCGATCGTGGTGAGTCACGACCGCGAGCTCCTGGAGACCCTTGACGCCATCGTCGAGCTCACCTCGCTCGGGGCGACGCGCTACGGCGGCAATTTCAGCCACTACCGCGAGTGCAAGGCTCTGGAGCTTGCGGCGGCCCGGCACGACCTGGCCGACGCCGAGAAGCGCGTGGCCGAAGTCGCCGAGCGCGCCCAGGCGACCGCGGAGCGGCAGGCGCGCCGCGACAGCGCAGGCCGGCGCAAGCGCGCCAAGGGCGACATCCCGCGCATCCAGCTCAACAAGCTGCGCAGCAGCGCCGAAAACACCGGCGGCGCCAACGCCCGCCTGGCCGAACGCCGAAACGACCAGGCGCTCGAGGACGCGGCCGTGGCCCGCCGGAAGATCGAGATCCTGCAGCCGCTGACGGTGACCGTGCCGCCGACGGGACTCCCAGCAAGCCGGACGGTGTTGCGCGTGGACGGCGTGAACGCGGGATACGCTCCAGGACGCCCCGTGCTGCGTGATCTCTCCTTCACCGCCACCGGTCCCGAACGCATCGCCGTCACCGGGCCCAATGGGTCAGGCAAGACCACTCTGCTGGCGCTCATCGCGGGCAACCTGGCGCCCTGGGCAGGAACGGTGCGGCTTGCGGCCGACATTGCCGCGCTCGACCAGGAAGTCGCCCTGCTCGATGCGGCGTCGACGATCCGCGACAACTTCCGGCGGCTGAACCCCGAGGCCGATGAGACCGCCTGCCGGGCGAGCCTTGCGCGCTTCATGTTCCGTGCCGACGCCGCCCTGCAGACCGTCGGAAGCCTGAGCGGCGGACAGCTGCTGCGCGCGGCTCTTGCCTGTGTTCTGGGCGTGCATCCGCCCCAGCTGCTGATCCTCGACGAGCCCACCAATAATCTCGATCTCGACTCGATTGCGGCGGTCGAGGCGGGCCTTCGTGCCTACGATGGAGCCCTGCTCGTGGTCAGCCACGATGAGGCGTTCCTCGCGGCCATCGGGATCACGCGGCGTCTGGAACTACGACCGGTGCACGCAGCATGAGGGAGCTGCCGACATTCATCAGCTCGTAGGGCGGCCGCCAGCCCGGCAGGCCGGCAAGTCGACCGCGCCAGGCATCGATGGCTGGAAACCTGGTCGCGATATCGAAACCGGTTTCCGCAGCCGGATAGAAGACGTAACCGGCGAGCGAGAAATCGACGATCGTCGGCCTCTCGCCCAGCATGAACGGCTGCAGCGCGAGGTGCCGGTCGACGATGCCGAAGGCGTTGTCCACGCGGTCGGCGAGATAGGCCATCAACGATGGATGACCGGGCTCGGCGGTGCAGACGTTGAGGAAACGGTGCGGCGCGTAGCTGCCGGTGAACTTGTGATTGTCGAACAGGATCCAGCGCAGCGCCTCGAAGCGCTGATCGTCGGCCGGCGCGAAATGGCCGGTGGTCTCGGCGAGCCAGGTCAGGATGGCGCCGGACTGCGACAGATTGCGGTCATCGACCTCGAGCACCGGCACTTCGCCCATCTCGTTGGTCGAAGCCCGCCAGCTCGGATCGCGCATCTGGCCGCCCGCGAAATCAACTCCGACCGGCTCCCAGTCGAGGCCGGCGCAGTTGAGGTACAGCGCGACTTTGTAGGAGTTTCCCGACGCACCCGTGCAATAGAGCTTGTAGACCATGCCATGCCCGTCTCGCAGAACGAGGAGGCAACCTATCCAGGCTCGCGACCGGATGATGTCAGCAGGTACCGATTAGACACAGCACCTCAACGAGTGGCCGCAACCCCCTGCAAAAACACCCCGGACCGCTTGGCGAAGCAGGTCCAGGACAATGCATCCGATGCGGTCGGGACTGATCTTTTGGGGTCGCATTGCGAGGGCCGATAGTGTCTATTCCCTTGGCATTGGGGACCCCTATCGGGCAGGGTAATTGAATGGATCTGCTGCACAATCTGGCTCTTGGCCTTTCCGTCGCCGTCTCCTTCCAAAACCTGCTCTACGCCCTTCTCGGCTGCATGGTCGGCACGCTGATCGGGGTGCTGCCGGGCATCGGCCCGGTGGCGACGATCGCCATGCTGCTGCCGATCACCTTCCACCTGCCGCCGACCGCTTCGCTGATCATGCTGGCCGGCATCTATTACGGCGCGCAGTACGGCGGCTCGACCACCTCGATCTTGGTCAACCTGCCGGGTGAAGCTTCCTCGGTGGTGACCTGTCTCGACGGCTACCAGATGGCGCGCAAGGGGCGTGCCGGGGCGGCGCTCTCGATCTCGGCCCTGGGTTCGTTCTTCGCCGGGACGATCGGCACCATCATCATCGTGATCTTCGCCGAGCCGCTGACGCGCATGGCGCAGAAGTTCGGCCCGGCCGACTACTGCTCGCTGATGGCGCTCGGCCTGGTCGCCGCCGTCGTGCTGGCGAGCGGGTCGGTCATCAAGGCCATCGCGATGGTGTTCCTCGGCCTGCTGTTCGGCCTGGTCGGCACCGACGTCAACACCGGCGCCCAGCGCTTCACCTTCGACGTTCCCGAGCTCTCGGACGGCATCGACTTCGCGCCGATCGCCATGGGTCTGTTCGGCATCGCCGAAATCGTGGTGAATCTCGAGAAACATCTCGAACGACGAGGAGGCGCCATCAAGGTCGGCTCGCTATGGCCGACCCGAGAGGAGATCCGTCGCGCCTGGCCCGCGGTGGTGCGCGGCACCGCGCTCGGTTCGCTGCTCGGCGTGCTGCCCGGCGGTGGCCCGACGCTCGGCGCCTTCTCGGCCTACACCCTGGAGAAGAAGCTCTCCAGGCATCCCGAGGAGTTCGGCAAGGGCGCCGTCGAGGGCGTGGCCTCGCCGGAGGCGGCCAACAACGCCGCGGCGCAGACCTCGTTCATCCCCATGCTGACACTCGGCATCCCGTCCAATGCGGTGATGGCGCTGATGGTCGGCGCGATGATCATCCAGGGCATCCAGCCCGGCCCCGAGGTCATGACCAAGAAGCCGGACCTGTTCTGGGGCATGATCGCCTCGATGTGGATCGGCAACCTGATGCTGGTCATCATCAACCTGCCGATGATCGGCATGTGGGTGAAGCTGCTGACGGTGCCTTACCGCTTCCTGGCCCCGGCGATCCTGCTGTTCTGCTGCATCGGCGCCTACAGCCTGCAGAACAGCACGTTCCACGTGGCGCAGGTCGCGATGTTCGGCGTGCTGGGCTACATCTTCGTGCGGCTGGGGTGCGAGGGCGCGCCCTTCCTGCTCGGCCTGGTGCTGGGGCCGCAGATGGAGGAGTACTTCCGGCGCGCCATGCTGCTCTCGCGCGGCGATCCGATGGTGTTCCTGGAGCGGCCCATCAGCCTCGGCCTGCTGATCACCACGGCGATCCTGCTGATCCTGATGGCGCTCCCCAGCATCAAGAAGGCGCGGGAGGAAGCGTTCCAGGAAGAGGGCTGAGTTGCCCATGCGCTCGCTGGTCGCCATGGCGCTGATCGCCATGGCGACGGCCAGCCACGCCCAATCGCCGGCACCGCAGACGCACTGGATCAACGACCACGGCTCGGAGCTGGTGATCGAGTCGGTCGGGCCCGACGGCCGGCTTGCCGGCACCTATTCCAGCAGCGCGCTCAACTTCCAGTGCCGCAACATCGCCTTTCCGCTGACCGGCTGGCTCGACGGCGAGCGCATCGCCTACACGGTGCAATGGAAGAACGACCAGGTGAACTGCAACCAGATCACCTCATGGACCGGCTTCGCCCGCGGCGGCCGGATCTTCGTGGAATGGAGCCTGGTCTACTTCGACGCCCCCGAAGGCCGTCAGAACCTGTCGCGCGGCTTCGACCAGTATCGGGCGAAGTAGGCTAAAGCGGCGGGCGCCGCAGATGCCAGTCGGTCGACTGCTGGAAGGCGTGGCCGGCTGCCAATATCCCAGCCTCGTCGAAAGCTCGCCCGACGATCTGGAAGCCGACCGGCACGCCGTCGGCCGTCATGCCGCCGGGCAGGGTGAGCGTCGGATGGCCGCTCATGTCGAGCGGCGCGGTGTAGCGCAGGCGGGCGGCAATGCTGTCGGGCGCGCGTGTCCTGATGGTCGCCAGCGAAGGCGCCGCCGCGCCCATGACCGGCAACAGGAGCAGGTCGATCGACGCCATCAGCTGGTCGAGCTCGCCCTTTACCCGGGCGCGCAAGAGTTCCAGCCGGGCCAGTTCGAGGCCCGAAACGCTGCGGCCGTGATCGAGAAGCCCGGCGAACTCGACGCCGTAGTCGCCGCGCCGCGAGGGGAAGGTCGCCTCGTGGGCCAGAGCCGCTTCCACGCCACAGAGCGTCAGCCATCGCTGCGCCGCCTCGTCGAGATCGGGTAGCCTCACCTCGACAGGCTGCGCGCCGGCGCGCTGCAGGACCGTCACGGCACCGTCGAAGGCACGCTGAGCGTCGACATCCATGCCGATCAGGTTGCGGGGGACGCCAAGCCGCTTGCCTTTCACGCCGGTGCCGATCTCGGCAGCATAGTCGGGCACGGGTTCGGGTGCCGCCGTCGGATCGGCCGGATCGGCCCCGGCGATGACGCCCAGCACGATCGCCGCATCGAGAGCGCTGCGGCACATCGGGCCGACATGGTCGAGCGACTGCGCCAGCGGAAAGACGCCGGCCCGGCTCACCCGGCCCCAGGTGGGCTTCAGCCCGGTGAGGCCGTTCATGGTCGAGGGAAAGCGGATCGAGCCGCCGGTGTCGGAACCCAGAGAGGCGAAACAGAGGCCGGCGGCCGTGGCGACCCCTGAGCCGGACGACGACACGCCCGGCCAGTAGGCGGCATTCCAGGGATTGACCGGCGGCGCCACCGTCGGGTGATGAACGCCATAGGCACCCTCGGTCATCTGCAGCTTGCCCAGGATCACCGCGCCGGCCTGCCTGAGCCGCGCCACGACAGTCGCATCCCTGGTCGGAACATGATCGCGGCGGATCGCCATGCCGGCGGCCGTCGGCACACCGGCCGTGTCGCAGAGATCCTTGACCGCAATCGGCACGCCATGCAGCGGTCCGCCCGACTGGCCGGCCGCAGTCTCGGCATCCCGCTGTGCCGCATCGGCCAGTGCCCGCTCGCGCGTCACCAGTGCATAGCTCTTGAGCTTGAGATCGACAGTGTCGATGCGATCGAACAGCGCTTGGCTGGCCTCGACTGACGTGAGCTTGCGCTCCTTCAGGCGGCGCGCGACCTCATCAAGCGAAAGGTAGTGCAGGTCAGGCGGCATGTGCTTCCCCTCATTGCCGGGAGCGCCCACTCTTTCGTCGCGGCAAGCCGCGATCTGGCGCTTCTTTGCTGCAAGCAAAGACCAAGACTACAAGGCCTTGTCCATCAGATCGTCGAACCGATCATCGAACACAAGGGGAGCTGTTCCGACCATGCCGTCGGTTTCGTCGAGCGCCGCGATTGCGATCGGTATCCGATCTGCCCTCGGTATCGCTCTGATTGAGATGTCCCCCTCGGCGAAGCGGCGAGGGGGACGATCCGCAACGTCAGTCGGTCAGTCGGCCGACTTGAGGTTCACGGCAGCCGAGCGGCCACGCTCGGTGGCGATCTCGTAGCTGATCTTCTGGCCTTCGTTCAGGCCGCCCAGGCCCGAGCGCTCAACCGCGCTGATATGCACGAACACGTCCTTGCCGCCGTCGCTCGGCTGGATGAATCCGAAACCCTTGGTGGCGTTGAACCACTTCACCGTACCAGTAGCCATCACTCAGTCTCCTAGGCAGTAGTCTAGTCAAGTACACGCGCAGCCCGTGCGCCTGTTGCAACGGTCCGCGACAACTCGTGGAATTTGGGAATTAGCGCGTGGGGTGAATCCAAAGCCGCGGTGGGCTGGGGGCCGCCAAGGCAAGGCCAAGTTCGTAAGTCGTAGGGCCGCATATGAGTGCTTAACGCCTTTAAGTCAAGTTTGGTTGCCTAAACAATGTTCAGAATGTTCACATTGTTGCGCCGATCTTCCATGGCTCGAATTCGTCGTCACCGATGCCCAGCATTTCGGATTTTGTCTTGTGACCGGACGCCGTGTGCAGGATCAGGTCGAAAATCCGCTTTCCGTTGTCCTGAATCGTCTCCTCGCCGTCGACGATGGTGCCGCAGTTGATGTCCATGTCGTCAGTCATGCGGCGATAGAGGGAGCTATTCGTTGCAAGCTTGAGTGACGGCGTGGGTTTACAACCGAACACGCTGCCGCGGCCGGTGGTGAAGCACAGCACATTGGCGCCGCCAGCGACCTGGCCGGTGGCGGAGACCGGATCGTAACCCGGTGAATCCATGTAAACAAAGCCCTTGGCGGTGATCGGCTGGGCATATTCATAGACATCGACCAGGTTGGTCGTGCCGCCCTTCGCAACTGCACCCAGCGACTTCTCGAGGATGGTCGTG
>JADHLS010000116.1 GCA_016780605.1 Reyranella sp. | reverse complement strand
AGACGGGCGATGCGGTTGTAGACGCTGTAGTGATAGCCATGGAGAATCAGGGGCATAGGGCCATCCTACCTGTCGTTGACTCGGGCCACCGCCGCGCTTATTACCCTCGCCCACGGAATTTGCCCCCGCCCGGTTCGCGCGGGGGTCTTGTATTTGAAGGAGTTGCGTGATGAAACGCACCTATCAGCCGAGCAAGCTGGTGCGCAAGCGCCGGCACGGCTTCCGGTCCCGGATGGCGACGGTGGGCGGCCGCAAGGTCATCGCCAACCGGCGCAAGTCGGGCCGCAAGCGCCTCTCGGCCTAATCGGCCTCGTCACCTTGGCCTCGGCGCCCCTCGGGCGGCTGCCGAACCGTCGCGATTTCCTGCGCGTCCAGGCCGGACGGCGCTGCGCCATGCCGGGGTTTGTCCTGCAGGCTGCCCCCATACCGCCCGAGCTGGTCCTGCCCGCGATCCGGGTGGGTTTCACCGTCAGCCGCAAGGTCGGCAATGCCGTGATCCGCAACCGGGTGCGCCGCCGCCTGCGCGAGGCTGCCCGGCAAGTGATCCCGGGCCAGGCGCGGGCCGACCTCGACTATGTCCTGGTCGGCCGCCAGGCCGCCATCGCCCGCGACTTCGCCGCCCTGCGGCTGGAGCTTGTCGAAGCGCTGAAGCGGTTGAAGGCCCTCGCGACGCCATGACCTGCTTCGGACGCCTTGCGCCGGGGCCGGCAAATCGCCAGTTTCCGGGCCGCATGTTCTCCCACCTTATGATTGGGGCGCTGCGTGGGGCGATCCGCGTCTATCAGCTCACGCTGGCCTATTTCTTTGTCGGCGCCTGCCGCTATGAGCCGTCCTGCTCGGCCTATGCCGCCGAGGCGGTGGCGCGCCATGGCGCCTTGCGCGGCAGCTGGCTCGCCGCCCACCGCCTGTGCCGTTGCGGGCCGTGGGGCGGCGCGGGCTACGACCCGGTGCCGCCCAGCCTCTCCTGTGAAACCGCCGAGCGCATCTGAAGTCTGATCAAATGGACCAGAAGAATTTCATCATCGCCATTGTGCTCTCGGTGCTGATCATCGTGGGCTGGCAGTACGCCTTCCCGCCGGCCAAGTCGCCGGTCACCAACACCCAGCAAACGACCGCCGCGACGACGCAGCCCGGCTCACCGCAGGCGCCGGCGCAAGCTCCGGGTCAGGCGCCCGGCACGCAGGGAACGGTGCAACCCGGCGCGCCGGCCGCGCAGCCGGTCCAGGTCATGAGCCGCACCGATGCGCTCGCCCAGTCGCCGCGCGTCACCTTCGACACGCCCGAGCTGGTCGGCTCGATTGCGCTGAAGGGCGGCCGCATCGACGACGTGCGCCTGGTCAAGTACCGCGAGACCGTCGACCCCAAGAGCCCGCCGGTGCCGGTGCTGTCACCGGTCGGCAGCGAGCATCCCTACTACGCCGAGTTCGGCTGGTCGGCCGCCGATCCATCGACCAAGGTGCCCGGCCCCGACACGCTGTGGACCGCGAGCGCCACCACCGTGGCGCCCGGCAAGCCGGTGCGGCTCACCTGGGACAACGGCCAGGGCCTGATCTTCGCCCTCGATGTCTCGCTCGACGACTACTTCATGTTCGACGTCAAGCAGAGCGTCGAGAACAAGACCGACAAGCCGGTCACGGTCTATCCCTGGAGCCTGATCGTCCGCTACGGCGAGCCCAAGGCCGAGGGCATCTACATCCTGCACGAAGGCCCCTACGGCGTCTTCAACAACAGCTACAAGGAATTCAGCTACTCCGACTTCAAGGACAACAAGTCGCAAAAGATCGCGACCACCGGTGGCTGGGTCGGCATGACCGACAAGTACTGGATGGCGACGCTGATCCCCGAGCAGCAACAGAAGGTCGACGTCTCGATCAAGCAGACCGGTGCCGGTCCCGACCTCAAGTACCAGATCGACTATGTCGCCCCCGGCCAGGCCGTGGCCCCGGGCGCCACCGCCACGACCGACGCCAAGTTGTTCGCCGGCGCCAAGATCGTGCGCGTCATCTCCGACTACGAGCAGAAGTACGGCATCGAGAAGTTCAATCTGACGATCGACTGGGGCTGGTTCTGGTTCTTCACCAAGCCGCTGTTCTGGCTGCTCGAGTGGTTGTTCGTGCATATCGGCAACTTCGGCATCGCGATCCTGGTGCTGACCGTGATCGTCAAGGCGGTGTTCTTCCCGCTCGCCAACAAATCCTATGCGGCGATGAGCAAGATGAAGGCGCTGCAGCCGGAGATGGAGAAGCTCAAGGAGCGCTATGGCGAGGATCGCCAGCGCATGAACCAGGAGCTGATGCAGCTCTACCGCCGCGAGAAGGTGAACCCGGCGGCGGGCTGCCTGCCGATCGTGGTGCAGATCCCGGTGTTCTTTGCGCTCTACAAGGTGCTCTACACGTCGATCGAGATGCGCCATCAGCCGTTCTTCGGCTGGATCAAGGACCTGAGCGCGCCCGATCCGCTGACCATCCTGACGGGGTTCGGCCTGTTCGATTGGCAGGTCCCGCAGTTCCTGCACTTCTTCAACATCGGCATCTGGCCCCTGATCATGGGCGTCACGATGTACCTGCAGCAGAAGCTCAATCCGGCGCCGACCGATCCGGTGCAGGCGC
Organism: Reyranella sp.; assembly: GCA_016780605.1. GTDB lineage: Bacteria > Pseudomonadota > Alphaproteobacteria > Reyranellales > Reyranellaceae > Reyranella. The sequence continues at coordinate 7,500 of JADHLS010000116.1, read as the reverse complement.
GTGTGTTCCAGTTCCTGCCGATCCTGTTCACCTTCATGTTGGCGCCGTTCGCCGCCGGCCTGGTGATCTACTGGGCGTGGAGCAACACGCTCTCGATCGCCCAGCAGTACACGATCATGCGCCGCCACGGCGCGCCGATCGGCGGCAAGGCGGCGCCGAAGCCGGCCAAGCCCGCCGTTGCCGCCGCAGGCCCGGCGCCCGCACCGCCCGCTGACGGCGGCGGCAAGAAGGGTGGCAAAGCCAAGAAGCGGTAATGCCCAACGAAGAGCAAGAAAGGCGTACGCCGGAAGAGATCGAGGCGGCGCGCAAGCTCTTCGCCGGACCTTGCGAATTCATCGCCGGCGCGGCGTCGTTCGAATCGCTGCCGCCGTTTGGCCTGCCCGAAATCGCCTTTGCCGGCCGCTCCAATGTCGGCAAGTCGAGCCTTGTGAATGCGCTGACGGGCCGGCGCACGCTGGCGCGTACCTCGTCCAAGCCCGGCCATACGCGGCAGATCAATTTCTTCGATCTCGCCGGCCGGTTGTTCCTGGTCGACCTGCCGGGCTACGGCTTCGCCCAGGTCTCGCGCTCGATGAAGGAGGCCTGGCAGGATCTCGCCTCGGCCTACCTGCGCGGCCGGCCGACCCTCAAGCGCGTCTGCCTGCTGATCGATTCCCGGCACGGCCTCAAGGAGGCCGACCGCGAGACCATGAAGAACCTCGACAGCGCCGCCGTCTCCTACCAGCTCGTGCTGACCAAGGCCGACCAACTGAAGGCGGCCGACGTTCAGCGCGCCATCGCCAATGCCCAGGTGGTGGCCCGCAAGCATGCCGCCGCCCATCCCGAGGTGCTGGCGACCAGCAGCGAGACGGGGTTCGGGATCGCAGGGCTCAGGGCCGAGCTCGCCGCCTTGGCAGGGTGACGCGAGAGCGGCCTAGCGCGTGCCTTGCGGCACAGGACTCGGAGCGACAGGCGCTGGAGCCGGCGCGCGTTGCGGTTGCGGTTGCGGCGCAGGCTTCGGCGGAGCGGCCGGCGCCAACTTCTTGATGAGCTCCTGGATCTTGGCGGCCTCCGCCTCCTGGAACTTCTTCACCTCTTCCTGGTCGAGGAAGCGGTCCTTGTTGGTGTCGGTCTCGAGGAACTCCTTCACCGCGTAGGCCGTCAGCTCGGGCCGATCGATGATGCCGTCCTTGTTGGTGTCGATCGCCTGGAACTTGATCAGGGTGAGCTGCTTGCGGATGTCGAAGGGCAGCAGGCCCTGCGATTGCGGCCCGTCGGCCGGGCCCGCCAGCACGAGATACTCCTGCTGGCTGATCTTGCCGTCGTTGTTCTTGTCGAGCTTGTCGGCGTCGCGCATCTGCATGTCGATCAGGTCGTTCAGCGCCACCAGGCCCTTGCGGCGCTCGGCTTCCACCTGCTGGCGCTCGATCTCCTGGCGCTGCTGGGCGCGCTGCATGATCAGCCGCAGTTCGGCCTCGGTGATCTTGTTGTCGCGGTCCGTGTCGAGCTGGTTGAACTCCATCTGGATCGGCGCCTCGGCCTCGGCGCGCTCGATGAAGCCGCTGCCGTTGGTATCGAGGTTCTGGAACGCCGGCCGCAGGCGATTGCGGCGCTCCTCGAGATTCGGCCCGCCCGGCGTGTCGGTCATGTGCGGCGGCTCGGCGAGCTTCAGGAACTCCTCGAGCGAGATCTTGCCGTCCTTGTTGGCGTCGAGGTCGTCGAAGGACTTCATGCGGTATTTCAGGAAGTCGGCACGCGAGACCTCGCCCTTCTTGGCGGTATCTAGCTCGACGAACCATGGAGGCAGAGGCAGCGGCGGAGGATTGGCAGGGGTCTGCGCCAGGACAGGCGTGGCAAGCAGCAGACACGACAAAACGACGATCGCTCTCATGAAAATCCCGCTCAAGAACTCCCCTTTCGCAGGATAAGGCGTATCCCTGTGGGACGCCATGAACTCTTGGTTGCACGGGGCGTGTCAGGATCGCCCTCTGCGTGCCGCGCGGCCCGTGTCTGCAAAATCCTGCCAACGGTCGCCCAACAGGAAGCGCGGTCCAGCCCCGGCCCGGGCGGCGCGGTCGCCCGCATTGTAGAGGGCGCACTTTGCCAGGGACAGGCAGCCGCAGCCGATACAGCCGTCCAGCTTGTCGCGGGTGGCTTCGAGTATGGCGATTCTGGTCTCGAGGACGGTGCGGACGCGCTTGCTGATCGCCTGCCAGTCCAGCCGTGTCGGGGGGCGGCCCTGCGGCAGCGTCGAAAGCTCGGTCTCGATCTCGGCCAGAGACAGCCCGAGCTGTTGGGCGATCAAGGCGAAAGAAAGGCGCCGGATATCGGCGCGCAGGAAACGCCGCTGGTTGCCGCTTGTCCGCACAGCCCTCACCAGCCCGCGCGATTCGTAGAAACGGATGGCCGAGACCGACAATCCGGTGCGCTCGGCGAGCTGACCGATCGACAACAGCTGCGAGGCGTGCATGGCGGGCACCCGATTGAAACTTGACCTCAAGTGAACTTGAGGTCGTAGGCTCGCCACGTCAACGACAAGGAGCCCAAGGAGGCGCATGACCATGGCCGGACCCCGCATCGAGCATGTGAACGTCACCGTCTCCGATCCCGATCGCACCGCCCGGCTGATGAACAGCCTGTTCGGCTGGCACATTCGTTGGCGCGGCCCGGCGCGCGACGGCGGGCACACCATCCATGTCGGCTCCAAGGAGCAGTATGTGGCGCTCTACACCGGCCACAACGTCGCCTACACGGCCGACGACTTCGCCAAGGGCCAGCCGCTCAACCACATTGGCGTCGAGGTCGACGATCTCGATGCCGTCGAGGCGCGTGTCACGTCACAGGGCCTGAAGCCTTTCGGTCACGACAACTACGTGCCCGGGCGCCGTTTCTATTTCCTCGATCCCGACGGCATCGAATACGAGGTGGTGAGCTACGCCGGACCGTGACATGCTTAAGCGGTTCCGGGGGCGTAGCATGCCGATCTATCTTGAGATTTCCCCGCTCCATCGCCTGGTGACCATCGTGGCCCGAGGCAAGGTCAGTGGCGAGGAAGTGCGCGGCACCGCCGAGAAGCTTGCCGCCGCCAAGGTCCGTCGCTTCGCGAAGATCGTCGAGGTCGCGAGCGCCTCCTTCGATTTCCAGCCCCAGGATATCGCCGCTCTTGCCCAGATGATGCGCGCCGACTCGGACGGCCGCGGGCCGATCGCCTTCGTGGTGCACGATCTCGACCAGCCCTTCCCGCGCATGTTCGCCAACCAGACTGCGCATGAAGGACCGGTCGACCTGTTCCTGAGCCTGCACGAGGCGCGTGCCTGGATCGCCAGGATCCAGAACGCGCCGCCGTCGGCCGACCCCGACCGACAGGGCACGGTGATCCGCGGGACGCGAGCACGGGACTACACCACGCGCGAGCTGGTTCACTAGCTACGCCGCGTCGTGGAAGATGACGCCGAGGGTGTAGCGCTCGCCGCATCGCAGCCTCGACACGCCATGCCGCATCGCGGTGCGATGGAAGCCGCGGCTGCCCTTCACCGGGCGCTGATTGACGGCGAAGATCACCGCATCGCCTTGTCTCAGCGGCACCACCTCGCCGCGTGACTGCATGCGCGGCCGCTGCTCGACCAGCATGAACTCACCGCCCTCGAAGTCTTTGCCCGGCTCGCTCAGCAGCACCGTCGCCTGCAGCGGGAACACCAGCTCGCCGTAGAGGTCGCGGTGCAGGCAGTTGTAGTCGCCGGGCCGGTAGCGAAGCAGCAGCGGCGTCGGCCGCTTCTGACCGCCGGCGTGGCATTGCTTCAGCCAGCCCTGCAGGCTGGGCGGGAAGCGCTTGGCCTCGCCCAGCTCCTCGTTCCAGCGGTTGGCCACCGCCGCCAGCTCGGGATAGAGCGCCTGGCGCAGGGCCTCGATCCGCTCGGGCAGCGGGTAGCTGAAGTATTGGTATTCGCCCTGGCCGTAGCCGTGGCGCTGCATGATGACATGGCTGCGGAAGCGGGGCTTTTCGGGCCACAAGGTGGCGAGCGCCCGGCATTCGGCCGGGCCGAGCAGGCCGGGGGCCACGACGAAGCCTCGAGAGGCCAAAGTGTCGCTGTCGATCATCTGGATATCCTTGCGCGGGCCGCCCATTTCTTCTATCCGCAGCCCGCTTGATATAAGATGCCGTCTTAGCCCTCTCCCGGCCCGGGAGGGGGCTTTTGCCAACTCGGGGTACCAGACACATGGCCGAGCCGGTTCAAACCGACAAGGAACAGCGGCGGCTCATCCGCATGGCGGAGACCATTTCCAAGGCTCTGCCCTACATGCGTCGGCACAACGACGCCACCTTCGTCGTGAAGTACGGCGGCCATGCCATGACCGATCCCAAGCTGGGCGATCTCGTGGCGCGTGACGTCGTGCTGATGAAGCAGGTCGGCATGAACCCGATCGTTGTCCATGGTGGCGGCCCGCAGATCAGCAAGATGCTGGAGCGCGTCGGCATCAAGAGCAACTTCGTGAACGGGTTGCGCGTCACCGATGCGCCCACCATGGAGATCGTCGAGATGGTGCTGGCCGGCTCCATCAACAAGGCGATCGTGGCCGACATCAACGAATGCGGCGGTATCGCCGTCGGCATCTGCGGCAAGGACGGCAACCTGATCCTGGCCCGCAAGGTCACCGAGATGCGCGATCCCAAGACAGGCGAGCTGCTCAAGGTCGACCTCAAGCAGGTCGGCGAGCCTGCCAAGATCAACGTCATGGTGCTGGAACAGCTGCGCCGCGCCGACGTCATTCCCGTGGTGGCGCCGATCGGCTTCGGCGTCGACGACGAGCTCACCTACAACATCAACGCCGACACCTCGGCCGGCGCCATCGCCGGCGCCATGCGCGCCAAGCGCCTGCTGTTCCTGACCGACGTGCCGGGCGTGCTCGACAAGAACGGCAACCTGATTCAGGACATGACGGTCGACCAGGCCCGCGCGCTGATCGCCGACGGCACGATCTCGGGCGGCATGATCCCCAAGGTCGAGAACTGCATCGACGCGGTGAACTCCGGCGTCGAGGCCGCCGTCATCATGGACGGCCGTGTGCCCCATGCCCTGCTGCTCGAGGTATTCACCGAGTCGGGCGTTGGGACCATGGTGACGCGCAAGTAGGCGGCTTCCAATGACCTTGAATCGCCTGATTTCGCTGCATATTTAGGCACCATGGCCCTGCTGCCTATCCTCACGGCGCCCGATCCGCGCCTCAAGAAGAAGTCCAAGCCGGTTGAAGCCGTCGATGACGACGTGCGCCGGCTGATGGACGACATGCTCGAAACGATGTACGCGGCCCCCGGCATCGGGCTGGCGGCGCCGCAGATCGGCGTGCTGAAGCGCGTGATCGTGCTCGACATCGACCGCGAGGAGGTTAAGACCGGCCCGCTGTTCATGGCCAATCCCGAGATCGTCGAGGCCTCGGACGACGATGTGAGCTACGAGGAAGGCTGCCTGTCGGTGCCCGATCATTATTCCGACGTCGTGCGCCCGGCCAAGGTCACGGTCCGCTACCTCGACCGCGACGGCAAGCAGCAGGACATGAAGTGCGAGGGCCTGCTCGCCACCTGCGTGCAGCACGAAATCGACCATCTCGACGGCATCCTGTTCATCGACCACATCTCGGCCCTCAAGCGGAACATGATCCTGCGCAAGCTCCTCAAGGCGCGGAAGGAGAAGGAGCGCGACGAGGCCGAGGGCAAGCCGGCCAAGGCCAAGGACAAGGAGCCCGCGCCCGTCATCTAGGGCCGCGGCACGGAACTTGCGGCGCGGAGGGCTCAGCCCTGGAGACCCGCCGATGACACCGCAACAGATCGACCTGGTTCAATCGAGCTTCAAGAAGGTCGTGCCCATCGCCGGCACCGCCGCCGACCTGTTCTATGACCGCCTGTTCGAGATCGCCCCCGAGGTGCGGGCGCTGTTCCCGCAGGATCTCAAGGAGCAGAAGGTGAAGCTGATGTCGATGCTGGGCACGGCGGTGAGCAACCTGCACCAGCTCGATACGATCCTGCCCGCGGTGAAGGAGCTCGGCCAGCGCCACAAGGGCTATGGCGTCGCCGCCGCGCACTACGCACCGGTCGGCGCCGCGTTGCTGTGGACCCTAGAGAAGGGGCTCGGTCCCGACTTCACCCCGGAAGTGAAGGCCGCCTGGACGGAGACCTACACGGCACTCGCCGGTGTGATGACCGCAGCGTAGTTCTTGCCGGATCGCGGGCCTCCAGGCCCGCATCATGGTCATGAGCGGGCGGGAGGCCCGCGGTCCGGCAAGAAACTACTGAGCGGCGATCTTGCTCGCCGCCGGGGCGAAGGCTTGCTCCATCTCGCGGCGGAGCTTCACGGCCGTAAGAGACTCATCCATCGCGACGTCGGCATAGGTCAGGGACTGGCCGGCCTTGATCGGCTTCAGCAGCTTGACGTTGTGGGCGAGGCCGAGCGGCAGGGAGCCGAGTCCGGTCGACTTCTCGGCCGGGAACAGCTTGCCGTAGACCGTGTAGCCGCCCTCGCCGTCCAGCATCTCGCCGGCCTTGAGGTCGCGCTTGGCCGTGGCGATGACGTCGGCGTGGAAGCCGATGGCGCAGCCGGTCGGCTCCTTGCGCAAGCCGATCGAGGCGACCGACATGCCGACCTCGAGCCCGATCAGATGCCAGCGCTTGTACATCACCGAGTAGCGACCCGACGGGTCGGTCTGCAGCATGTACTCCTCGAAGCAGTTCTTCTGGTACTCGGTCGCCGCCTCGAACACGACCCACACGCCTTTGCGGATCTCGTAGGGAATGGCGCGGCCGTCGCGCTCCAGCGAGCTCGCGACCTCGACCTGGCCCTTGTGATGCAGCTGGCCACCTTCCGACGCCGGCCGCATGACGAAGGGCAGGTCCTCGACCGAGCAGGGCGGGAAGGCGAGACCGTCCGGCGCCGGCGTGAGTCCCGTGGCGTTGGCCACCGCCGTGCTCTCGATGGCGGGCTTGGAGCCATCGAGGAAGGAATTGAACATCTTGGGGTTCAGGCCGCCGCGTTTGGCTTGCTCCTCATTGAGGCCCCAGTACTTCCACACCGTCTCCGGCGTCGATTGCGCATAGTGCGGCAGCCACTTGTGGCCGCGGCCGGCCGCGGTCACCTCGAAGCCCGAGGTGCGCGCCCAGTCGACCAGCTCGCAGATCAACGCCGGCTGGTCGCCGTAGGCAAGGCTGTAGATCACGCCGGCGGCGGCCGCGCGCCTGGCCAGCAACGGGCCGCAGAACGCGTCGGCCTCGACCGTCACCATGACCACGCTCTTGCCGTGCCTGAATGCTTCCAGCGCGTGGTCGACGGCGGCGATGGGATCGCCCGTCGATTCGACGATGATGTCGATGTCCGGCTGGCTGACCAGCGCGCGCCAGTCGTCGGTGAGGTGAGTGCTGCCGTGCTTGCGCGCTTCGGCGAACGAGCCCGCCCCCGTCACCTCGGGCTTCCAGCCCAGCCGTGCCAGGTTCTCCCGAGCCCGCGGCGGCGAGAGGTCGGCGATGCCCAACAG
>JADHLS010000115.1 GCA_016780605.1 Reyranella sp. | reverse complement strand
GGCCGGCCTGTTCGCCATCGCCTGCATCACCGACTGGTTCGATGGCTATTTCGCGCGCCGCTATCACCAGATCTCGCGCTTCGGCCGCTTCCTCGACCCGATCGCCGACAAGCTCCTGGTGGCCGCGGCCCTGGTGATGCTGGTCGACAACGGCACGCTGAGCGGCCTCCACGTGCTGGCGGCCCTGATCATCCTGGCGCGCGAGATCCTGGTCTCCGGCCTGCGCGAATTCCTGGCCGAGCTACGCGTCGGCGTGCCGGTGAGCCAGCTCGCAAAATGGAAGACCGGCGCCCAGATGGGGGCCATCACTTTCCTGCTGCTGGGCGATGCGGTGCCGCCGATCATCAATCAGATCGGCCTGGTGCTGATCTGGGTCGCGGCCGTCCTCACCTTGATCACCGGCTACGACTATCTGCGCACCGGCATGCGCCACATGGCCGAAGGCGGGCCCACATGAAGGTGCGCTATTTCGCCTGGATGAAGCGAACCGTGGGCGTGGCCGACGAGGATGTATCGCCGCCCGTGGAGGTCCGCACGGTGGGCGACCTCGTCTTCTGGCTGCGTGGCCGCAGCCCCGGCCATGCCGAGGCGCTGGCGGAAGGCGCCGCCTTCGGCGCCGCCGTCGACAAGCGCACGGCGACCTTCGACGTGCCGATCGAGGGCGTTCGCGAGGTCGCGTTCTTCCCGCCGTTCACCGGAGGCTGAACGTGACCGTGCGGGTCCAGGAAGCCGATTTCGACGTCGGCGCCGAGCTCGACAAGCTCACCCACGGCAACAAGCGGATCGGTGGCCTGGCGGTCTTCGTGGGCCTGGTGCGCGAGATGCATGTGCGCGAGGGCCTGCATCGCGACCGCATCGACGCGCTGACCCTCGAGCATTATCCCGGCATGACCGAGAAGGCGCTGGAGGACATCGAGGCGGAGGCCAACCGGCGCTGGCCGCTCGAGGCGACCTTGATCGTGCATCGCTATGGCCGGATGGAAGCGGGCGAGCGCATCGTGCTGGTGGCGGTGGGGTCGCCGCATCGCGAGGCCGCCTTCGAAGCCTGTGAATTCCTGGTAGACTGGCTCAAGACCAAGGCTCCATTCTGGAAGCTCGAGGAAACGCCGGCCGGCGAGAAGTGGGTCGGCGCCCATGAAGGCGACGATGCCGCCGCCGCGCGCTGGGAGAAAAAGAGCCAGTAGCTCGGCGACGCGCCAGATATGCGTCCGCGTAGTTCGACGTCCTGATAAAATTCACACAACGAAAAACCGTTGGGAGTGACGCTCATGAGCTCATCGAAGCGATTCGAGGACAAGAGCAAAGCGGCGCTGTCGCGTCGTGCGCTCGTCGGTGTGGCCGGTGCGGGCGCAGCGACGCTGGTCGCCGGCCGGGCCTTCGCCCAGCAGCCGCCAGCGGCGGCCCCCGCCGGGCCCGCCACGCCGCCTTCCACCATCACCACGCCGCCGCGCGACTTCGGGCCGAACGGGCAACCCAATGTCTACTTCACCGATCCCGATGTCCTTACGGTCGATCCGAGCTTCGATGCGCTGAAGCAGCCCAATGCGCCGATCCAGCGGCTATGGACGGGCGCGCTGTGGGCGGAAGGCCCGGCCTGGAACGCGCAGGGGCGCTACCTCGTGTGGAGCGACATTCCCAACAACCGGCAGCTGCGCTGGCTCGAGGATAATGGCCGCGTCAGCGTGTTCCGCAGTCCATCGAACAACAGCAACGGCAATACCTTCGACTTCCAGGGCCGGCAGCTTTCCTGCGAGCATCTGACCCGCCGGGTTGTGCGCTACGAGCTCGACGGCTCGGTCAAGGTGATGGCCGAAGCCTTCGAGGGCAAGAAGCTGAACTCGCCCAACGACGTCGTCCCTCATCCCGACGGCAGCTATTGGTTCACCGATCCACCGTATGGCGGCCAGCTCTATGAGGGTGCGCCCGACGCCGCGGGTGGACCGAGCAACCCTGACGGCAAGATCAATCCGACGCTCGGCCAGCCGGCGGGCATCGGCACGGCCAAGCGCGAGCTGCCGACCAACTGCTATCGCATCGATCCCAGCGGACGCCTCGACCTCGTGGTCACCGAGGACCAGGTGCCCGATCCCAACGGGCTCTGCTTCTCGCCCGACTACAAGACGCTCTACGTGGTCAGCACCGGCAAGGGACCGGGCGACAAGGGCCCCGGCGGCAAGGGCGAGATCTATTCCTTCACCGTCGGGACCGACAACAAGCTCTCCAACAAGAAGCTGTTCAGCGACTGCATGGTCGACAACATCAAGTGCGGGCCGGACGGCGTGCGCTGCGACGTCTTCGGCAATGTCTGGGCCTCGAGCAATGCCGGCCGCAATGTCGGCTACAGCGGCGTCACGGTGTGGAACCCCGCCGGCAAGCTGATAGGCCGCATCCGGCTGCCGGAAGTCTGCGGCAACATCTGCTTCGGCGGCCCCAAGCGCAATCGCCTGTTCATGGCGGGGAGCCAGTCGCTCTACGCGGTGTACACGGCCGTGCAGGGCGCGGCGCCGGGTTGATCTCTTGCCGGACCGCGGGCCTCCAGGCCCGCTCATGCTCTTCCGGACGCGCTCATGATCATGAGCGGACCTGGAGGTCCGCGGTCCGGCAAGAAACTCAGCCCTTGTAGTTCTCCACGACGTTGGCCGGCCGCACGTCGGCCTCGTCGGGATTGCGGCCGAACTCGCGGAGCGCACGGCGCTGGCGCAGCAGGTCCCAGCAGCGATCGAGCTCGACATTGATCGTTGCCAGGCGCTGGCGCTGGGCGTCCGTCATTTCGTGCTCGGCATAGAGCTTCTTCTCCTCGGCCACGAGCTCGGCGATGTGGCTGAGCACGCTCTGGTCGGTCGTGTGCAGTGACATGGGGACCTCCGCGATTTAACCCAATGCTACCAACGCCAGGTCGGCGACGCCCCGCTCGCGCAGCCGGTCGGCGGCGGCAAGGGCACGCTGACCGCTTCGGCAACAAAGCACAATGCGCTTCGCTGATGTCGGTTGCGCGACGACCGCTTCGATTTCCTCGACCGGCAGACGCCGCGCACCGACGAACGGCGATTGCGGTGCTTCCTCGAGGCTGCGCAGATCGACCACGAGATCGTCAGCCGTCACCGCCGCCGGTGCAATGAAGGGCACGTAGCGCTCGGGCTCGGGACTGCCGGCGAAGCCGAAACTGCTGAAGGCCAGCCGCTTGGCATCGAACGTCACCACCCGTCCCAGCACGCTGGGCTCGAGCCCCAGCAGCAGGTGCAGGGCAAGATGGGCCTGCAGGCTGCCCAGCACGGCGACGGCGGTGCCGAGCACGCCGACGCTGGCACAGGTGCCGCCCTCGACGGACACATCGGGAAAGACGGCGCGATAGCTGGGACCGCCGCCGCAGAAGGCGCCGGCGTAGCCCGTCATGCCGATCACCGAGGCGCTGACCAGCGGCTTGGCCGCCGCCAGGCAGACGTCGCTCAGGATGTAGCTCACGGCGAAGCTGTCGGCGGCGTCGACCACCAGATCGACCTTGGCCACGAGCGTCTCGGCATTCTGCGGCGTCAGGCGCTCGACCACCGCCTCGGCGGTCACTTGCGGATTGAAACCCCGCATCACCCGCGCCGCGACCTCCGCCTTGGGCCGACCGATATCGGCCATCGAATAGAGCGGCTGGCGATGAAGGTTCGTCTCCTCGACCGTGTCGTGATCGACGACGATCAGGTGGCCCACGCCCGCGCCGGCAAGATACTGCAGGACGGGGCAGCCCAGCCCGCCGGCGCCGACCACCAGCACCGAGGCGGCGTTGAGCTTCGCCTGGCCGGCCGGGCCGACCTCGGCAAGCACGGTCTGGCGTGCATAGCGCTCGCTCATGGTTTCCTCCGGGTCGCGGCGATCCACGCCTTGGCCTGGGCGATCGGATCGCGATGGTTGACGATGTCGCCGACGACCGACGCGATGTCGGCGCCCGACTTCAGGCATAGGAGGGCGCGCTCCAGCGTGAGGCCGCCGATCGCGACCAGGGGCCTGTCGCCGATCAGGCGTTTCCACTCGCCGAGCCGCTCCGTTCCCTGTGGCGCCCATGGCATCTGCTTCAGCGCCGTCGGCCAGATCGGGCCCAACGCGACATAGTCGGGATCGACGGCGAGGCCCTTTTCCAGCTCGGCGTGGTCGTGGGTGCTGACACCGATCCTGATGCCGGCGCGCCGCAGCGCCTTCACGTCGGCGTCCAAAAGGTCCTCCTGGCCGAGATGGACCCATGCGCAGCCCTCGTCGATCGCCACTTGCCAATAGTCGTTGACGATCAGCTGAGCGCCGTGGCCGACGCAGAGGTCGCGCGCTTCGCGCACCTGGCGGCGCACTTCGTCGACCGGCTGCTCCTTGATGCGCAGCTGGATCAATCGCGTGCCGATCGGGATCAGGCGCGCCACCCAGCTCGAATCGGGCACCACGGGATAGAAGGGATCGAGCACTAGTCGCCTCCCAGCACGGCCTTGCCGATCACCGGTGTCGAGGGCTGGGCCATGTCGCGCGGCTCGAGCGGCTGCGCCAGAAACGCTGCGCGGCCGGCCTCGACGGCGAGGGCGAAGGCGCGCGCCATCGCGACGGGATCGCCCGCTTCGGCCACCGCCGTGTTGAGCAGCACGGCGTCGTACCCCAGCTCCATCGCCGCGGCGGCATGGCTCGGCACGCCCAGCCCGGCATCGACCACGAGCGGGATGTCGGGGAAATGCGCGCGCAGCGACTTCAGGCCATAGACGTTGTTCAGCCCGCGCGCCGAACCGATCGGCGCGCCCCAGGGCATCAGCACGCGGCAGCCGGCCTCGACCAGCCGGTCGGCCACGACCAGGTCCTCGGTGGTGTAGGGGAAAACCTCGAAGCCCTCCTCCGACAGGATGCGGGCGGCCTCGACCAGGCCGAACACGTCGGGCTGCAGCGTATCGGCATCGCCGATCACCTCGAGCTTGATCCACGGCGTGTCGAACAGCTCGCGCGCCATGTGGGCGGTCATCACGGCCTCCTTTACCGAATGGCAACCGGCCGTGTTGGGCAGCACACGAAGCCCCAGCGACTGGATGAACGACCAGAAGCTCTGACCCGCGCGGCCAGCGCCGCCCTCGCGGCGCAGCGACACGGTCACCACCTCCGCGCCCGAAGTCTTTATGGCGCGCTCGAGCACGGCGGGCGACGGATAGCGCGCCGTGCCCAACAGCAGGCGCGAGGAAAGTTCTATGCCGTAGAACATGGCTATCCTCCCTGCATGGGCGCCACGACCTCAATGCGATCGCCGTCGGCGAGCTTGGTCGATGGCCGCGCCGGCGCGGCGACGAAGCGACCGTTCACCGCTGTCGCGATCTTGCGCCCGGCAAAGCCCAGCGCATCGAGGGCCGCGGCCAGGGTGGCCGCGTCGACCTCATGCGCGTCGTCGTTGAGGAAGATCCGCATGGCTGGTCTCCAGTTGAAGCATCGACTGCACGGCATCGGCAGTGCGCTCGGCGAGCGCGGGCGCCAGCAGGAAGCCGTGCCGGAACAGGCCGTTGGCATGCAGCACGCGGCCGCTTTGCCTGACCTGCGGCAGGTTGTCGGGAAAGGCGGGGCGCAGATCGGCGCCGAGCTCGACGATCTCGGCCTCGCCGAACGCCGGATGCAGGGCATAGGCCGCGTTCAGAAGCTCGACGGCGGAGCGCACGCTGACCGGCCCGCGCCGCTCGCTTTCGATCATGGTGGCGCCGATCATGAACAGACCGTTGCCGCGCGGCACGATGTAGAGCGGGATCCGCGGATGCAGCATGCGCACCGGCCGCTGCAACGAGACGTCGGCGGTGCGCACGACGATCATCTCGCCGCGCACGCCGCGCAGGTCGGGCAACGACTCGCGCGCGGCAAGGCCGCGGCAATCGACGACGCTATCGGCCAGGGCATCGCCTGGTGACAGCTCGACGCCAAATCGGATCGTCACGCTGCGCGCCTGCAGGCGCTCAGCCAACGCCGCCAAGGCGCGGCGTGGATCGAGATGAGCCTCGTCAGGAAAGAACAGGGCACGCCGGAAGCGGCCGGCAAGATCCGGTTCCAACGTGGCGATACCGTCGGCATCACGCCATTCGAAGCGTTCAGTACGTGCGGCAAAGCGCGCGAGATCGCCGCCATCGCGCGCCTGCGCCACAACAAGGCTGCCTTTGCGCACGGTCTCAGGAAAGCGCTCGGCCCACCAGGCGATCGATGGTGCGCCCCGGGTGGCGACTTCGGGCTCGGTCGTCGCCCGCTCGCACCACGGCGCCAGCATGCCGCCCGCCATCCACGAGCAGGCGCCCTCGCCCAGTGCGCGGCCGCGCTCGACGACCTCGACGGCGATACCGCGTTCGGCGAGCGCGAGGGCGCAGGAAAGACCGGCGACGCCGGCTCCGATGACGATGGTGGTTGGCTTGGCCAATGGCGGACTCCCGTTCCTTCGCCGGCATGACCCGGATCAGGTTCAAAGGGTTCAGCCCCACTGGCTGTCTCAGCCCAAGCTCCTCGCGGAGACCGGACACCCCTCGGACGTCCCTAAAGAAAGTGCCGGAGCCCTATTCTGTCAAGGGCATCGCCTCACCCTGAGGAGCGCCCCCTCGAGTACCTCGGGACTCCAGGCGCGTCTCGAAGGGTGGCCACATCATGACCGTTTCCACCCTTCGAGACGCCGCGCTTTGCGCGGCTCCTCAGGGTGAGGTTGTGTCGTTTACGCCGCGCGATCGACCTGTTGCATGAGGTGCGTGGATTCCCCGAAGCCTTCGCAGTCGGGCGCACGCACCAGCTTCTGGTAGTCCGCCATCAGGGTGCGGGCCACAGGGCCGGCCTGGTAGTGATGTCCGTCGATCGAGCCCACCGGCACGATCTCGGCGGCGGTACCGCACAGGAACACCTCACTGGCCCGGGCCAGTTCCTGCGGCTTCACCGGGCGCTCCTCGACCGCCCAGCCGCGCTTCCGCGCCATGCCCATGACGGCGCGGCGCGTGATGCCGTCGAGGAAGTTCTCCGGCGTCGGCGTCACCAGCTTGCCGTCGATCACCAGGAAGATGTTGGCGCCGGTCGATTCGGCGAGATTGCCGTTCCAGTCGAGCATCAGGGCGTCGTCGAAGCCCGCCTTCAGCGCGCGGTCCTTCTCGATGCCGCAGATGACGTAGAGGCCGGCCACCTTGGCGAGGCCGGGCGCGAAATCGCCCGAAGGCCGGCGATACTTGGCCATGGTGACGTTGATGCCGGCATCGCGCGCCTGGATCGACAGCCGCCCTTCCTGCGCCCAGGGCGCGATGGCGAGATGGACCGAGGTGCCGATCGCCGACACGCCCATCACCTCCGAGCCGCGCCAGGCGATCGGGCGGATGTAGCCCGCCTGCAGGCCGTTGGCCTTGACCACGGCGCGCGTGGCCTCCTCGATCTCGGCCCGCGTCCAGGGAATCTCGTAGTCGAGCAGGCGGGCGGAGTTGATCAGCCGCGCGCTGTGGGCAGCGAGCCGGAAGACCCGCCCCTCATAGATGCGCTCGCCTTCGAAGACCGCCGAGCCGTAATGAAGGGCGTGGGTCAGCACATGCAGGCGGCTCTCGCGCCACGGGACCAGCTTGCCGTCGAGCCAGATGAAGCCATCCCGGTCAGCCATGCTTAAGGACATTGCGTATCCTCCTTGAAATATTTGCCAAATCGGTCGTTACGGAGTCTCTAAATGCCATTTTCTAAGTAGATAGGTCAGTATTACTGACATTGTCAAGAGCACTGAAAGACTTTCATCAAGAGGGGGTACAATCACCTCATGGCGCATTCTCACGCGGGGCATACTCACGGTAGCGGCACGGCGGCCGGGCAGCACAAGGGCCGCCTCAAGGCCGCGCTGGCGCTGACCGCGAGCTACATGGTGGTCCAGGCGATCGGCGGCCTGGTGACGGGAAGCCTGGCGCTGCTGGCCGACTCCGCGCACATGCTGACCGACGCCGGCGGCCTCGCGCTGGCGCTGATCGCCATCCGCTTCGCCGAGCGGCCGGCGACGCCGCAGAAGACCTACGGCTATGTGCGCCTGGAAATCCTGTCGGCCTTGCTCAACGCGGTCGTGCTGCTGCTGCTCACGATCTTCATCCTCTACGAGGCCGTCGATCGCTTCCTCAATCCGCCGCCGATCATGGCGGGACCGATGCTGGCGGTGGCGGTTGTCGGCCTTGCGGTCAACCTCGCCAGCATGAAGCTGCTCGCGGCCGGCTCTTCGGAAAGCCTCAACGTCAAGGGCGCCTACTTCGAGGTCATGAGCGACATGCTGGGATCGCTCGGCGTCATCATCGCCGCCCTGATCGTGATGTTCACCGGCTGGCGCCTGGCCGATCCGATTGTCGGCGCCGGCATCGGCCTGTTCATCATCCCGCGCACCTGGTCGCTCCTGAAGCAGGCGGTCCACATCCTGATGGAGGGGACGCCGCCCGAGATCGATCTCGTGCTGCTCGAGAAGGCGATCAAGGAGATCCCCGGTGTGGTGTCGATCCACGACCTGCACGTCTGGACCATCACCTCGGGCCTCGATTCGATGAGCTGCCACGTCGTCATCGCCGACATGACCAGGGCGCGTGAGACGCTGCTTGCGGTCAACGAAACCATGAAGGGCAGGTTCAACCTCACGCACACGACCATCCAGATCGAGGATCAGGCGCTGCGTGACGCCGAGGGGCACCGAGGCCTGTAAAGGCCATACTGCGGCCTATATACTCGGATAACGAACCCAATTCGGCGTAGACCGACTTTTGTTGATGACATGGTGGATTCCAGACCTCCCGCTAACCCGCTGTTCCTGCGTGACGAGGAGCTGCGCCAGGGCATAGAGCTGATGTTCTACGCCTACCGCGATTTCACGTTCGAATCCGACCAGCAGCTCAAGAGGTACCAGCTCGGCCGCGCCCATCACCGCGCGCTCTATTTCATCGGCCGCCACCCCGGCCAGACCGTGGGCCATCTGTTGTCGATCCTGAAGGTCACCAAGCAGTCGATCTCGCGCGTGCTGAAGGACCTGCTGGAACAGGGCTATGTCGAGCAGAAGAGCGGCGCGCGCGACCGCCGCGAGCGGCTGCTGTGGCTCACCGAGAAGGGCGTGAAACTCGAGCGCGAGCTGACCGATCGCCAGAGCCAGCGCTTCGCCCGCGCCTATCGCGAAACCGGCGCCGATTCCGTTGAAGGGTTCCGCAAGGTCCTGCTGGGCCTGCTCGATCCCGCCGAGCGCGTCATCGTCGACAAACGGGTGCGCGGCCCCCGGTGAGCCTCATGGACGCCTCGGCGGACAAGCCGCACATCCTGGTGGTCGATGACGACACCCGCCTGCGCGAGCTGCTGCGCACCTTCCTGTCGAAGAACGGCTTTCGCGTCACCGTCGCCAGCCAGGCCGCCGAAGCGCGCGAGCGGCTGGGCGTGCTCGATTTCGACCTGATCGTGCTCGACGTCATGATGCCGGGCCAGACCGGCCTCGACTTCGCCAGCGAGATCAGGCGCAACGACGATGTGCCCATCCTGATGCTGACGGCGATGGGCGAGACCAAGGATCGCATCGCCGGCCTCGAGACGGGCGTCGACGACTATCTCGGCAAGCCCTTCGAGCCGCGCGAATTGCTGCTGCGCATCCAGAACGTCCTGAAACGCAACCGCACCGTGACGGCGCCGACCGGCGAGCCACAGCGCCTCGTCGTGTTCGGTCCCTTCCAGTTCGACCACGAATTGGGCGAGCTCACCACCAAGGGCAAGCGCGTGCCGCTGACCGACGCGGAGACGGCATTGCTGCGCATCCTGTCGGCCCGCCTGGGCGAGGTGCTGAGCCGCGAGACGCTGTGCAAGAGCCTGGGCGTCGCCGTCAACGAGCGCGCCATCGACGTGCAGGTGACGCGCCTGCGCCGCAAGATCGAGCCCGACCCGTCCTTCCCGCGCTATCTACGCACCGTCCGTGGTCAGGGTTACCGCTTGGTCGACGCATGAGCTTTCAGGTCGAGACATGAGCTTTCGGGTCGAGATATGATGGGCGCCGCCCGCGAGCTCTTCGAACGCATCGCCCGCTTCGCCGATCGACACTCGCCGCAGACGCTGTTCGCCCGGGCGCTGATCATCATCGTCGTGCCCATGCTGCTGCTGCAGGCGCTGTCGGCCTGGTGGTTCTACAGCCAGCGCGGCGACAACGTGACCAATCGGCTGGCCATCCTGCTGGTGCGCGACCTGCGCATGCTGATCG
>JADHLS010000114.1 GCA_016780605.1 Reyranella sp. | reverse complement strand
TGGGTCGCCGCGGCCGAGCCCGTGCCCTTCTCGATGACGACGTCGATGCCGGCCTTTGTCCAGAACTGCTTGGCGGCATAGGACCAGATGTTGGCGCCCTCGGGCAGCCAACTCAGGGTGTACTTCACCGTCACCTTCTTCTGGGCGAAGACCTTCTTGGGGACAAAGCCGGCGCCGGCGGCAAGCGCGCCCGTCGCGACAAAGGCGCGACGCGAAAGGGCGCCCTTGAGCTTGTTGGTGGGCTTGCGCATGCGACCTCCCGATCCCGATTCCTGTGAAATGCAACGCAACATGCATGCCAATGGCACACGACTTGCTGCGGTCTGCGGACGGCAAGGAGGCGAACATGGATACGGTCAGCGGCAAGCAACACGTGGTCCAGAAGTTCCGTCATCCCGTGGTCGAGGCCTTGCTTGCCGAGGTCGCGACATTCGACCTGGCGGCCGCCCGGGACCGCATGTTGCCGCCGGGATGCTACACCGCGCCCGAGTTCTTCGACTTTGAGCAAACGGAGGTCTTCGCCCGGACCTGGATCTGCGTCGGCAGGGTCGAGGAATTGGCCAACGGCGAGTGCCTGGCGACCGAGGTCGCGGGCGAGCCGGTCATCGTCACGAAGGCCCAGGACGGTACGATCCGGGCGTTGAGCGCCATCTGCCAGCACCGCGGCGAAATCATCCCGTGCCCGGAGAAGGGCCAGACGACGCTGCGCTGCCCGCTGCACTTCTGGACCTACGACTTCGAGGGGCGGTTGGCGGGTGCGCCGCGCATGGGCGATGCCGAGGCGGTGCGCCAGCTGCGCCAGAGCATCCGCCTGCCGCAGCTGCGCCTGGAGCTGTGGCACGGCTTCATCTTCATCAATCTGGATCCCGATGCCGCGCCTCTGGCGCCGAGCCTTGCCAAGGTCGAGCCGCTGTGGGCGGGCTACGAAGCGACCGGGCTCAAGGCGCTGCCGCCCAGGATGAGCGACACGCCGCTGCCCTGGAACTGGAAGGTCCAGGTCGAAAACTTCACCGACGCCTATCATCCGGAGTTCGTGCATATCGGAACGCACGACTTCGCCCCCAGTGTCATGGAGGGCGATGGTGTGCGCTTCACCGAGATGAAGCCGGGCGACAATGCCATCGTGCGCTCGGTGCCGATGCGTGTGCCCGGCGGTGGCATGATGAAGGACGGCTGGGGTGCAGAGGCGGCGTTCCCCGTGATCGCCACGCTGCCGGAAGAACAACGCCGGCGTATCTTCTTCGCCATGCTGCCGCCCAGCATGACCATGATGTTCGCGCCGGGTACGGTGGCCTACACCCTGATCAAGCCGGCCGGCGTGACCGCGACCTTTGCCGGTTCCGACCGCGTGACATACGGCGGCTGGCTGCTGCCGCAGAGCACGATCGACCTGCCCGACTTCGTCGACCGCTGCAAGGCGGTGAGCGAGGGCGGCCAGAAGATCTGGGCGCAGGATGTGCCGGTCAATCGCGGCATGCAGGCTGCCAAGAGCTCGCGCTTCCTGCCGGGCGGCGTCTATGGGCCGCTGGAGACGACGTTGCAGCAGTTCAACGTCTGGCTGCTCGAGAATTATCGCGCGGCGATGACGGGCTGATCTTTCAAGCATGCTGCCGGTCATCGACGTTGCGAGCGTGAATGGCGCCATTGGCCAGGCGATGCGCGCTGCCTGCCTGCAGCACGGCTTCTTCTATCTCAAGGGCCACGGCGTGCCCCTGGGGCTGATCGATGCAGCAGCCGGGCAGGCGAGGGCGCTGTTCGACCTGTCCATCGAAGCCAAGATGGCGCTGCACATGAAGCGCTCGCCGGCATCGCGCGGCTACTCGCCGCTGGCGGGCCAGGTGCTCGATCCGGGCAAGCCCGCCGATCTCAAGGAGAGCTTCTATCTGGGCCCCGACCTGCCGCTCGACCATCCCTTCGTGCAGGCCGGCCTGTTCAATTGCGGGCCCAATCAGTGGCCTGCGTTGCCCGGCTTCCGCGTTGTCATGCAGGCCTATCTCGCCGTCATGATCGCCCTCGCCGAGGAGCTGATGGCCGGCATTGCGCTGGCGCTCGGCCTCGCTCCGGACCATTTCGCGCGCTTCTGCCGCAATCCCACCTGCACGCTGCGCCTGCTGCACTATCCGCCGCAGCCGGTCGATGCCCTGCCGCAGCAGATCGGAGCGGGTG
This sequence comes from Reyranella sp., assembly GCA_016780605.1. GTDB lineage: Bacteria > Pseudomonadota > Alphaproteobacteria > Reyranellales > Reyranellaceae > Reyranella. The sequence goes on along the minus strand of JADHLS010000114.1, from coordinate 8,145 downwards.
CACACACCGACTTCGGTGCCATCACCATTCTGTGGCAGGACGACAATGGCGGCCTGCAGGTCGAAGGCGACGGTCGCTGGATCGACGCGCCACCGCTGCCCGGCACCTTCGTGGTCAACCTGGGAGACATGATGGCACGTTGGACCAACGACCGCTTTCGCTCGACGCGCCATCGCGTGATCAACCGCGGCGGCGATCGCTATTCCCTCCCGTTCTTCTACAACGGCCATCCCGAGCATCCGATCGTGCCGATCCACGAGGGCGAGCCGGCGCTGTACCCGCCGACGACGGTCGAGGGCCATCTCCGCGAGATGTACCGGCGCAGCTATGGCGTGGGCTGACGCGATGGTGCCCGTGAAGCCGCCGGTCACCGTGTCGATGCGCACGCGCGATGGCGTGCGGCTCGACGCGGACCTGTACCGGCCGGAAGGACCTGGACCCTTCCCGGTGCTGCTGATGCGTCAGCCCTACGGCCGCAAGATCGCCTCGACGGTGGTCTACGCCCATCCCAGCTGGTACGCCGCACAGGGTTACATCGTCGTCATCCAGGATGTGCGCGGCGCCGGCACGTCGGAAGGCACGTTCAGGCTGTTCGAGCATGAGCGCTCCGACGGCGCCGATGCGCTGGCCTGGGCGGTGGCGCTGGAAGGTGGCGACGGCCGTATCGGCATGTACGGCTTCTCCTACCAGGCCGCGACGCAGTTGCTGGCACTGGCCGGCGCGCTCGACACGGACGGGCCAAAACCTGCCGCGCTCTGCCCGGCGATGATGGGTTGGGACGTCTTCTCCGACTGGGCCTATGAGGGCGGCGCCTTCTGCCTTTATGGCGGCATGTCATGGGCGTTGCAGATGGGCGCGGAGCGGGCGCGGCTCGCCGGTGATGTTGCGGCCTACAGGGAGATGCTGGCAGCTGCCAAAAGCCTGCCGCTCTACGAGGAGCGCATGGCGTGGCCGGCGGTGCTGCAGCGCCACGCGCACTACACGCACTACGGCGACTGGATCGGTAATCCGGCGCCGGGCGGTTACTGGGATCGAATCTCGCCCAAGGCAGCGCTGGCCGGCCGGACCGGCGACGTGCCGATGCTCCATGTCGGCGGCTGGTACGACAAGATGCTGGAAGGCACGCTCGGCGCCTGGCAGGCGATGGCCGCCTCGCGCGCCGCGCAACGGCTGATCGTTGGGCCGTGGGGGCATATCCCCTGGGGGCGACGCACGGGCAGCGTCGATTTCGGGCCGCAGGCATCGAGCCCGATCGATGCCGAGCAGATTCGTTGGTTCGACCGTTTCCTCAAGGATCGCGACAACGGCGTCGAGCGCGAGCCGGCGGTGCGGCTGTTCGACGTCGGCACCAAGGCGTGGCGTGGCGTCGCCGCCTGGCCCGAACCGCATCTGCAGTCGTGGTATCTGTCGAGCAATGGACTTGCTGCCGCGCGCAGCGAAGACGGTGTGCTCGATCGCGCCAAGCCGGGCACCATCAGTCTCGATACGCTAGTGCACGACCCGTGGCGGCCGGTGCCCTCGCTTGGCGGCCATGACGGCTCGCCGCCGGGGCCGCAGGATCGCGGAGCGCTCGATGGGCGAACCGATGTCGCCTGCTACACATCGGCGCCGCTCTCCGCACCGTTGCGGCTCGTCGGCCGTGTGTCGGCCGAGATCCATGTCGAAGCCGATGCCGTTTCGCACGATCTTTGTGCCGTGCTCTCCCAGGTGATGCCCGACGGACGCGCCGTGACGCTGACGCAGGGTTATCTGCGCATCAGTGACGCCAGCGCGCCGGGTCCGCGTACCGTGACCATGCGTGCGATGTGCGCGACCATTCCGACGGGTGCGGCGCTTCGCCTGTCGTTACAGGCGGCTTCGTTTCCCGCGTTCGCCGTCAACCCCGGCACCGGCGTCGGTGCCGACAAAGCCCGCTTGTTCGATTGTCGCGTCATCACGCTCGCCGTGCACGGCGGCGGAACGCGGGCGTCGCGGCTGTTGCTGCCGGTGGAGGAGGGGTGGTGATGCGTGTGATGGTGGTTTACGCCCATCCGGTCGAGACAAGCTTCAACGCTGCGATCTTCGCAACGGTCAAGGAAACGCTTGGCAAGAGTGGCCACGAGCTCGATGCCTGCGATCTCTATGCCGAGAACTTCCCGGCGATCATGAGCCGCGAGGATCGCCTGCTCTATCACGACGTCCCGGCCAACCGTGCGTTGGCGCGCCCGTGGATCGAGCGCCTGGAGGCGGCCGAGGCGCTGGTCATGGTGTTCCCGACCTGGGTGTTCGCGCCGCCCGCCATCCTGAAGGGCTTTTGCGAGAAGGTGTTCCTGCCGGGCGTCGCCTTCAAGCTGGTCGACGGCAAGGTGCGCGGCGCGATGCGGCACCTGAAGCGCATTGGCGGGGTGTCGACCTACGGCGGCACACGCTGGCGCGCCTTCCTCGCGGGCGATCCGCCGCGCCGGCTGTTCACCCGTTCGCTGCGTGCCTATGTCGGGCCGGGCGTGCCGATCTCGTTCCAGGGCTGCTACGACATGAACCGCATCGACGAGACCCGCGGCAAGGCGTTCCTCGACAAGCTACGGTTGGCCTATTCGGACTGGTAGTTTCTATTCCGCCGCCCGTCGCAGCGGATGGCGTGTCTGCTCAGTCTCGCCGTGGGCGGCGAACAGGTCGAGCAGCATGCGGCGCATCAACAATCCGGGCTGGTCGGATGGCATGTGGCGCTCGATGCCGGAATGCATGTCGAGTGGCACGTCGAAGTCGGTACCTTCCAGCACCTCGCGGTCCTCGGCCGTGACGCGGCGGTCGAAGGCGATGATGCCGGCGGCCGGCGACTCGGCCTCGCGGTCGTTGCGGAAGCAGAACTGCACGATCTGCGACTGGCCGTCGCTGACCGGGGTCGCCGCCGTGATGATGATGTGGTCGAGGCCGCTGGGATAGCGGATGTGCAGGCGGCGCAGGAACGGCATGTACCAGTGTGCCGTGATGTGGCGGATGGTGAAGGCCCCTTCGTCGCGCAGGTTCTTCTTCTGCTCCTCGGTGTTGTAGACCGGCACGTCGGAGCGCGCGACGAAGCCATAGTCCAGCCGCTCGATCGCGGGCTCGGGCGGATCGGGATTGTTGATGTCGCCGAACGTGTTGCGATGCACGAAGTGGATGTGCGCGTTGTCGAAGCTGTTCTCCATCAGGCGGAGGCCGGCGCAGCGCCACGGCTCGTAGAACTGGTCGATGCGCCGGTAGCCGGGATCGGTCTCCTCTGGCCAGCCGGGAATCGGCGCCAGCGGCTCCTCGAGCGCCACCCAGAGGTGGCCGTAGCGGACGGTGCAGAAGAAGCTTTTGACCGCGCTGCCTTTGAGGCCGGCCGCGTCCGGCCGCTGCGGGATCTTCACGCAAGTGCCGGCGCCGTCGTAGGCCCAGCCGTGATAGGGACAGACAATGGTCCTGCCGTCGATCCAGCCCTTGCTGAGCTGGGCCGAGCGATGGCAGCAGCGATCCTCCATGGCGGCGTACTTGCCCTCGGCGTCGCGCCACAGCACAAGGCGCTCGCCCAGCAGGGTGAAAGGCTGCGGGCCGGCATCGACCATCGCAACCGGCATCGCGGGATACCAGAAGCGGCGCAGGACGGGCTGGCGGGTGGCGAGCATCGGTTACTCCGCGGCCGAGGCGAGGGGCGGGGTTGCGACCGGACCGTCACGGCGGACCTCGCGTTCGCCATGCTCGGCGAGCAGCTTCGCCAGCATGCGGCGCATCTCGAGACCGGGTTGGTCGGTCGGCATGTGACGCTCGCCAGTGAGCGACAGCGGCACGTCGTGGTCGCAGGATTCGAGGACGGCCATATCCTCGTGCGTCACCTGGCGGTCGAATTCGACCAGCTTGGTGGCGGGCGCGTCGGCCTCGCTGTCGCTGCGCAGCAGGAACTGGATGACCTGGGAGCGCAGGTCGTCGATCGGCGCGGTCAGCGTCATGATGATGTGTATCAGGCCGTTGGGATAGGTCACCTTCATCTTGCGGCTGAACGGCATCCACCAGGTCTTCTCGTAGTGGCGCATGGTGCGGTCGGCGGCGATGCCGAGATTGGCCTTCTGGATGTCGGGATTCTTCACCGGCACGTCGGCATACATCACGAAGCCGGCGGGGTGCGGCTCGAGCCGCGGCGGCACCGGCTCGGGCTCGTCGACGATGCCGAAGCTCGCCCGGTGGACGAAGGCGAAGTGGGCGTTGTCGAAGCTGTTCTCCATGATGCGCAGCCCCGGCGCATTCCACGGCTCGTAGAACTCGAAGACGCGGCGGTAGGCCGGGTCGTCATACTCGGGCAGCTCCGGGATGTCGCGCAGCGGCTTCTCGAGCGCCACCCAGACGACGCCGTGACGTTCGGTGCAATTGAACGCTTCGACGGCGATGTTCTTGCCGGGGTCGCCGTCCGGGCGTTGCGGGATGCGCACGCACTTGCCGTCACCGGCATAGGTCCAGCCGTGATAGGGGCAGACGATGTTGCCGGCGTCGAGCCAACCCTGGCTCAGCCGGGCAGTGCGATGGCAGCACCGGTCGATCAGCGCCGACGCGCGGCGTGTAGCGTCGCGGAACAGCACGATATTGGTGCCGAGCAGCGTGAAGGGGAAAGGCGCGTCGGTCAGCCGGTCGGAAGGGACGATCGGATACCAGAAGCGGCGCAGGACTTTCTGCTGCGTCACGAGCATGTGTGACTCCGTCGTTCATATCCTCCCCTGTGCGGAGCCCGCGCAGGGGAGGTGTCGCCGTCATACGGCGACGGAGGGGTCACGGGCCACAGAGTCGTTGTTGCCCATGACCCCTCCGCCCGCTGCGCGGGCACCTCCCCTTCGCGGGTTCCGCGAAGGGGAGGGATCGCTGCACTCAGCTTGTCCATGCCTTCATCTTTCCCGGGTTCAAGAGCCCCAGCGGGTCCGTTCGCCGCTTGAAGGCGAGTTGGGCCTCGTCGACGGTCTTCATGCCGCCATCCTCGAGGATATAGGTGTGTGGATCGGCGACCGGGCAGCCGTGCGCCTCCAGCCAATGGATGATTTCATACAGCCGCGCCTCGTCCTTGTAGCGCACGAGCTGTAGGCCGAAGGCCGCGACATGGCCTCCAAGGCGCGTGAACTCCAGGTGCATCGGCGTCTCATCGCCGAATGTCGCCACAGTGCGGGCGATCTTGTCGAGATAATCCGGACCGTCGAACAAGCATTGCAGGTAGGTGATCGAGCGGTCCGCCTTCAGCGCCCACAGGGTCGTGTGGTTCCAGGTGAACTCGTAGAGCGGCGGGATGTCGTCCGACTCACCAGTGTCACGTCCGAAGACGATCGCGCCGCCCATCGCCGTGGCGAGCGCCTCGAAGGCCTCGCGCGATGGATCGGCCACCACGCACAGGGCGATGGCCCTGTCCGGCTGAAGATGCGGCAGCAGCGGCTTGAAGTACTGCGCCGATTGCCAGTCGCAGACCGTGACCAGCTTGCGCACGATACCGTCGGCTTCGCACAGGGCATTGCCGAAAGCGGCGGCCGCGCCGATGTCGCCGAAAGACACGATCGTCTCGCGCCATGGCCAGCTGCGGGCCAATGGCATTTCCAGCTCGACGATGACGCCGTTGGTGCCGTAGGCGTGCACGGCGGGCATGACCTCCTCGCCGCGCAGCTCGAGCGCCTTCGGCTCAGCTTCCATGGTGATGAGGCGCAGGCCGAGCACATTGCCGCGCGCGCGCAGGCCACCGAACTGCACCGAGCCCACGCCGCCCGAGCCGCCAGCGATGAAGCCGCCGATGGTGGCCGTGCGGCGCGTCGAGGGATGGAAGCGCAGCTCCCAACCCTGGGGCAGGCTGTGACGCTCGAGGTCGATCAGCTTCAGCCCCGCCTCGACGCGGGCCACACCGTCCTTGAGCCACAAGAAGCGGTCGAGCTTCAGGAGATCGAGCACGATGCCGCTCTGCAGGGGCATCGCCTGGCCGTAATTGCCGGTGCCGCCGCCGCGCGGCGTCAAGGGAATGCGCCGCTTATGGCAATAGGCCAGCGTGCGCATGACCTCGGCCTCATTGGCAGGACAGACCACGAGGTCGGCCGAGACGTTCTTCAGCTTCTCGTTCAGGACCGGCGAATACCAGAAGAAGTCGCGGCTCTTGGCGCGCAGCGAGGCGCGATCGGCGAGGCACTCGATGGGCGCCAGGTCCGCGGCGACGGCGCTCCAGTCGATGGGGCTCACGCTGTCCATCGGCTCATCTTTCCCGGATTGAGCAGGCCGTAGGGGTCCGACTCGCGCTTGAAGGCGAGCTGCAAGTCCGCTGACGGCACGCGCGCGCCCTTGTCTTCCAGGATGTAGCTGTGCGGATTGGACAGCTTTATCCCGAGCGTGTCGAGCTGGCGCACGATCTCCCACAGCCGCTCGTCGCTGGTGTAGCGCACGACCTGCAGGGAAGAGCAGTTGGTGCGGCCCTGCCTGCGCTGGAACTCGGCATGCGCCATGACTTCCTCGCCGAACATCTCATGCGAGGCGATCAGGGCTGCGACGTTGGACTGCGGCGGGAAGATGGTCTGCAAGTAAGTGACGTCCTTGTCGACCTTGAGCGCCTGCAGGGTCGTGTGGTTCCAGGTGTATTCATAGAGCGGCGTCTGTCCGCGTTCGTCGCGATAAGGTCGTTGCAGCGTGATCGTGCCGCCGTGCTCGGCCGCCAGCGCCGCGACGCCCATCTCGCCGCCGGCCGCCACCATGATCATGACGACGTGACGGCCTTCCGGCAGCACGCCGTCCTCGAGGCCTCGGAAGTAGCGTGGCAACGGCCAGGCCAGAAGGCTGTCGAGCTTGAGGAACAAACCGTCCGACTCGGCCAGCCCCTGGGCGAAATGCGCCGCGGCGGCGAAGTCGTCGAAGGTGGCCACCATCTCGGTCCACGGGTAAGCCGGCGCCAGCGGCAGCTCGACCTCGACCACGATGCCGGTCGTGCCATAGGCGTGCAGCGCCTTGCCGATGTCGGCGCCGCGCAGCTCGACCAGCCGCGGCGTCTCCTCGCAGGTCACGACCTTGAGCGCGAGCACCGAGCCTGAATCGCGCAGCTGGCCGTAGCGCACCGAGCCCACGCCAGCCGCGCCGCCGCTGACATAGCCGCCGACGGTGGCCTGCCGCCGCGTGGAGGGGAACATGCGCAGCTCCCAGCCGCACTGCTGGGCCTGCGTGTCGGCTGCTTCCAGGCGCACGCCGGCCTCGAAGCGGCCGCGGCCGCGCTCGATCCACAGCGTGCGGTCGAGCCGCGCCATGTCGAGCAGCACGCCGCCTTTGAGCGGCACCATCTGGCCATAGTTGCCCGTCGCGCCGCCGCGCACGCCGAGCGGCACGCGGTTGCGCGCACAGGCGGCGGCGACGCGCACGACCTCGTCGACGGTGTGTGGCACGACGATCAGGTCAGCGGCCTTGCCGTCCAGCTCGCGCTTGAGGATGGGCGAATACCAATAGAAATCGCGGCTGCGCTGGCGCAGCTGGACCGGGTGGTCGATCTGCTCCAGTCCGGCCAGCGCCTGGCGCAGCTCCGTCACGGATTGGCCCCGATATGCTGGTCGAGCAGTCGGTAATCCGGCAGCGACGTGTCGATCGCCCGGCCGCCGCGCAGCACGACGCGGTCGGCCTGGTTGCGCGACAGCATCTCCGACATGTAGCGCGCCGACAACAGGACGAGGTCAGCAGACTGGCCGGCTTTCAGAAGGCCATGACCAGGCAGGCCCATGACGGACGCTGGCGTGGCCGTGTAGGCGGTCGCCCAGTCGCCGAACGGATGGTCGAGATGGGCGATGCGCGTCGACTGGGTCATGACCTCCAGCATGTCGTGGTCGCCGAAGGCGTAAAAGGGGTCCCGGCAGTTGTCGGAGGCAATCGACACGTCGATGCCCGCGTCCTTGAGCTCGTGCAGCAGCGTGATGCCGCGCCAGCGCGGCGTGCGCCCGGCGTTGCGACCCTGCAGGTACATGTTGCACATCGGCAGGCTGACGACGGCAATGCCGGCATCGGCGATGGCCTTGAGCGTCGCCTCGACGAAGTCATCTGGTTGGACCGCGAGCGAGCAGCAGTGGCCGCATTGCAAGCGGCCCTTGAAGCCGAGCCGAGTCGCCATGCGGGCAATCTCGATCAGGGCCTTGGCGCCCGAATCGCCGCTTTCGTCGACATGCA
>JADHLS010000113.1 GCA_016780605.1 Reyranella sp. | reverse complement strand
CTGATGACCGAGGCCGCCAATCGCGTGACCGACTACGCCTTCCGTGAGCTCGGCTGGCCCCACCTCTGGGTCGGCAACGCCGAGGCCAACCATGCCTCGGCGCGCGTCAAGGAGCGGCAGGGCGCGCGGCTGGTCGAGTTCGCGTCCGGCCGCTTCGTCGAAGGCGAGAGCCGGCGCATGGTCTGGCTGATCGAGCGCGACGCCTGGCTGCGCCGCGATCAGCAGTCGTGGCCGTAGTGTGTGATCGTGAGGAAAGGCTTGAGACCGACGGACCGGGCGAGCTGGATCGACGCCGTGTTGTCCTCCTCGACCTGATAGCGCGGCGCGAGCTTGCGGCTGGCAAGCTTGGCCAGCGCCGTGCGGACCACGCGTGCGCCCAGCCCCTTGCGGCGATGCGAGGGCGCGGTGACGACGCCGCCCACCTCCCACACCGGGCCGTAGTTCTCGTAGGCGATGCACCCCGATCGCGTCGCCCCGCCGGCTCGCAGCACACAGGCGAAGGCCTTGCCGCTCGACAGAAGCGGCCGAAGCCAGGCGCGGTCGTGGCCCTGCGCGGCAAACAGCTCGAACGCGGCATCATCGGGAGCCGCCGTGACCTCGACGCCCGGATCGTGCTCGCCCCCGCCAGCCGATGTGAATGAGACGAACGCCGTGCGGCGGCTGATGGGGAAGCGCGTCTCGATCGCGGCCACGTCGGCTTCTCGATCGAGCTTGAACACGATGCCGACGCCGCTCGGCAAATACGGCATGAGCAATGCCGTGAGGGCCGCGCTATCGCTGGCGATGAAGGCAGCCACCGACGCTTTAGGATAGGTCTCGCGGTCGTAGGAGCTTGCCGATGTCTGCAAGGCAACCAGCGTGGCGATGCCAACGGTGCTGGAAGCTCGATGGACGGTCACGTGTTCCGGATAGGCCAGCAGCTGTTTCAGCAGAACAATGTTGCGGAGCGGGTCTCTGGAGAGTTCGCTTATCGCGTCTTCGACGGAAACACGCCCAGCCGTCATCCTTCTATTTCAGGGCGCGAGCAACGGCGAAGACCAGCGCCACGAGGCCCATGGACGCCCCAACGAACCAAGCCTGCATCTGAAACGTCGTCGGCATCTAGGATATCCTGCCCTTGATCTCGGCAACGCCCTTCATCAAAGCGCGCACGTCGACGCCGATCTCGGAAGTCCTGGCTTCGAGTGTCTTGACGCGCGTTTCGAGGTCCGGCGGCACGTCGCCATTATCGCCGCCATCGCGGCCGCCGCGCAACAAACGTGCGGTTGTCGTCCGGACGCGGCGGGGTGCCGCCTTTCCCGGGTTCGTCGGTTATTCTCGCCTCAACCTGCACGCTGCCTTTCGGCCAGTTCATCGACTGCCCTCAGCAACGCCGCGATTTGGCGTTCCATGTCCGTCACCTCGGCTTTCACCTCCTGTGACCGAGGCGAGTCCTTCACCGCAGGCATCAGCAGAAGCGTCCGGATCGCGCCAACCATGCGCGGGCAGGCTTCGCGCTTCATTGGCCATGGTCGGGCTCCCCCTCGGTCACTGACGGCTTCTGACTGAGGGACGGGCCGCGTCTTCCAGGCGTTACAAAGAAAAAGGCCGCCCCTTCGCAGGGGCGGCCTTCTTCGTTTCGATGTTTGCGCCGATCAGTCGTCGGCGGCGTGTTCCTGCTCCAGCGTCGGCACCGGCTCGTCCTCGCCGTCCTGGCCCGCCGCCAGGATGGCGCGGTCGCGCTGGGCGGCGATGGCCTTCAGCCGGTTCACGACTCCGCCGGTGCCCGCCGGGATCAGGCGGCCGACGATGACGTTCTCCTTGAGGCCCTGCAGCGTGTCGACACGGCCGGACACGGCCGCCTCGGTGAGCACGCGCGTGGTCTCCTGGAACGACGCCGCCGAGATGAACGACTTGGTCTGCAAGGACGCCTTGGTGATGCCGAGCAGCACCGGGTCGGCCTTGGCAGGCTTCATCTTCTCGCTCACGAGCTTGGCGTTCTCGTGGTCGAACTCCTGCTTGTCGACCTGCTCGCCGATCAGGAAGGTCGATTCGCCGGGATCGGTGATCTCGACCTTCTGCAGCATCTGACGCGCGATCGTCTCGATGTGCTTGTCGTTGATCTTCACGCCCTGCAGTCGATAGACCTCCTGGATCTCGTTGACCAGGTACTCGGCCAGCTTCTCGATGCCCAGCACGCGCAGGATGTCGTGCGGCACCGGGTTGCCGTCGATCAGCAGATCGCCGCGCTCGACATAGTCGCCTTCCTGCACGGCGATGCGCTTGCCCTTGGGGATCAGGTACTCGACCGGCTCCGCACCCTCGCCTTCCGGCACGATCAGGATGCGGCGCTTGCTCTTGTAGTCCTTGCCGAACTCGATGCGGCCCGCGATGTCGCAGATGATCGCGAAGTCCTTGGGCTTGCGCGCCTCGAACAGCTCGGCCACGCGCGGCAGACCGCCCGTGATGTCGCGGTTCTTGCCGCCCTCGCGCGGGATACGCGCCAGGATGTCGCCGGCATGGACCTCCTGGCCGTTCTCGACCGAGAGCACCGAGTCGATCGAGAGCAGGTACCGCGCCTCCTGGCCGTTGGCCAGCATGATCGGGTTGCCCTCGGCATCGTGGATGGCGATGCGCGGACGCAGGTCGCCGCCGCGCGGCTGGCCCTTCCAGTCGACGACCACGCGGTTGGAGATGCCGGTGGAGTCGTCGATCACCTCGCGCATCGACACGCCCTCCACCAGGTCGACGTAGACGGCCTTGCCGGCCTTCTCAGTGATGATCGGCAGGGTGTACGGATCCCACTCGGCCAGCTTCTGGCCCTTGGTCACCGGCGTGTCGTTGTCGACCAGCAGGCGCGCGCCATAGGGCACGCGATGCTTGGCGCGCTCGCGCTGGGCGCCGTCGATCAGGACCAGCTCGGTGTTGCGGCCCATGACGACCGGTACACCCTGGCTGTTGATGACGACGTTGCGGTTGCGCACCTGGACGTGGCCGTCGTGGCTCGCCTCGATGTTCGACTGCTCGGCGCCGCGCTGAGCGGCGCCGCCGATGTGGAAGGTGCGCATGGTGAGCTGGGTGCCCGGCTCGCCGATCGACTGGGCGGCGATGACGCCGACCGCCTCGCCGATGTTGACCTTCGTGCCGCGCGCCAGGTCGCGGCCGTAGCACTTGCCGCAGACGCCGGTCTTGGTGTCGCAGGTCAGGACCGAGCGGATGCGCATCTCCTCGATGCCCGCCTTCTCGATCAGCTCGACCCCGACCTCGTCGATCAGCTCGCCGGCCTTGCACAGCACGGTGCCGTTCAGCGGATCGACGACATCGTCGAGCGCCGTGCGGCCGAGCACGCGCTCGGAGAGCGGCTCGATCACGTCGCCGCCATCGACCACCGCACGCATGGTGAGGCCGTTGGTGGTGCCGCAATCCTCCTCGAAGATGATGCAGTCCTGGGCAACGTCGACCAGGCGCCGCGTCAGGTAGCCCGAGTTGGCGGTCTTGAGCGCGGTGTCGGCCAGGCCCTTGCGGGCGCCGTGGGTGGAGTTGAAGTACTCCAGAACCGACAGGCCTTCCTTGAAGTTGGAGATGATCGGGGTCTCGATGATCTCGCCCGAGGGCTTGGTCATCAGGCCGCGCATGCCGGCGAGCTGCTTCATCTGCGTGGTCGAGCCACGCGCGCCGGAATGCGCCATCATCCACACCGAGTTGACCGGACGGCCCGGCCGCGGCGTGGAGATGCCCTTCATCATTTCCTCGGCCACGCGATCCGAGCAGCGCGACCAGGCGTCGACCACCTTGTTGTACTTCTCGCCCGAGGTGATCAGGCCGTCCTGGTACTGCTGCTCGTACTCCTTGACCTCCTTCGTGGTCTGGCTGACCAGCTTCTCCTTGGTGGCCGGGATGACGAGGTCGTCCTTGCCGAAGGAGATGCCGGCGCGGCAGGCGTGATAGAAGCCCAGGCCCATCAGGCGGTCGGCGAAGATCACCGTCTCCTTCTGGCCGCAGTGGCGGTAGACCGAGTCGATGACGTTCTGCAGGTCCTTCTTAGTCAGAAGGCGATTGATCAGCGAGAACGGCAGGTTCGGATGCTTGGGCAGGATCTGCGCCAGCAGGATGCGGCCCGGCGTGGTCTCGACCACGCGGTTGGCGAGCTCGCCCTTGTCATCATAGGCCTCGAGACGCGCCTTGATCTTGGCGTGCATGGAGAGCGTGCGACCGTGCAGGGCATGCTCGAGCTCGCCGATGTCGGAGAACAGTGAGCCCTCGCCCACCTCGCCCTCGCGCTCGAGCGTGATGTAGTAGATGCCGAGCACGATGTCCTGCGACGGCACGATGATCGGCTTGCCACTCGCCGGGCTCAGGATGTTGTTGGTCGACATCATGAGCACGCGGGCCTCGAGCTGGGCTTCCAGAGACAGCGGCACGTGGACCGCCATCTGGTCGCCGTCGAAATCGGCGTTGAAGGCAGTGCAGACCAGCGGATGGAGCTGGATCGCCTTGCCTTCGATCAGCACCGGCTCGAACGCCTGGATGCCCAGGCGATGCAGCGTCGGAGCGCGGTTCAGCAGCACCGGATGCTCGCGGATCACCTCTTCGAGGATGTCCCACACCTCCGGCCGCTCCTTCTCGACCATGCGCTTGGCGGCCTTGATGGTGTTCGCCATGCCGTAGGCCTGCAGGCGCGAGTAGATGAACGGCTTGAAGAGCTCGAGCGCCATCTTCTTGGGCAGGCCGCACTGCTGCAGCTTGAGCTCGGGGCCGACCACGATGACCGAACGGCCCGAGTAATCGACGCGCTTGCCGAGCAGGTTCTGGCGGAAGCGGCCCTGCTTGCCCTTCAGCATGTCGCTGAGCGACTTCAGCGGACGCTTGTTGGCGCCGGTGATGACGCGGCCGCGGCGGCCGTTGTCGAACAGGGCATCGACCGACTCCTGCAGCATGCGCTTCTCGTTGCGCACGATGATGTCGGGCGCGCGCAGCTCGATCAGGCGCTTCAGGCGGTTGTTGCGGTTGATGACGCGGCGATAGAGGTCGTTCAAGTCCGACGTTGCGAAGCGGCCGCCGTCGAGCGGCACCAGCGGGCGCAGCTCGGGCGGGATCACCGGCACCAGCTCGAGGATCATCCACTCCGGACGGGCGCCGGATTCGATGAAGTTCTCGCAGAGCTTGAGCCGCTTCACCAGCTTCTTGCGCTTGGCCTCCGACGTCGTCTCGCGCAGCTCCTCGCGCAGCCGCGGGCGCTCCTCGTTGAGGTCGATCGCCGACAGCATGGCGCGGATCGCCTCGGCGCCGATGTCGGCGCGGAAGGAGTCATCGCCGTACTCGTCGAGGGCGTTGAGGTACTGCTCCTCGTTCAGGAGCTCGCGGTACTTGAGCGGCGTCAGGCCGGGCTCGGTCACCACGTAGTTCTCGAAGTAGAGGATGCGCTCGAGATCGCGCAACGTCATGTCGAGCAGCAGGCCGATGCGGCTCGGCAGCGACTTCAGGAACCAGATGTGCGCCACTGGCGAGGCGAGCTCGATATGGCCCATGCGCTCGCGGCGCACCTTGGTCAGCGTCACCTCGACGCCGCACTTCTCGCAGGTGATGCCGCGGAACTTCATGCGCTTGTACTTGCCGCACAGGCACTCGTAGTCCTTGATCGGTCCGAAGATGCGGGCGCAGAACAGCCCGTCACGCTCCGGCTTGAAGGTGCGGTAGTTGATGGTCTCCGGCTTCTTGATCTCGCCGTGGCTCCACGCGCGGATGCGGTCGGGGCTGGCGATCGAGATGCGGATCTCGTCGAAGGTCGGCGTGCCCTGCGGCTGGCCCAGTACGTTGATGAGGTCGGTCATCTTTGTGTCCTACAGAGTCGTTGGACGAATTCGCGAAAGAGAGAGAAGCAGGCCAGCGCTTAGCTGGCCTGCTGGTTGAGCTCGACGTTCAGGCCAAGGGAGCGCAGCTCCTTGACCAGCACGTTGAAGGATTCGGGGATGCCCGCCTCGAAGGTGTCGTCGCCGCGCACGATGGCCTCGTAGACCTTGGTGCGGCCGGCGACGTCGTCCGACTTGACGGTGAGGATCTCCTGCAGGGTGTAGGCCGCGCCATAGGCCTCGAGCGCCCACACCTCCATCTCGCCGAAGCGCTGGCCGCCGAACTGGGCCTTGCCGCCCAGCGGCTGCTGGGTGACCAGGCTGTAGGGGCCGATCGACCGGGCGTGGATCTTGTCGTCCACCAGGTGATGCAGCTTCAGCATGTAGATGTAGCCCACGGTGACCTTGCGGTCGAAGGGCTCGCCGGTGCGGCCGTCGACCAGGGTGACTTGGCCAGACTTGTCGAGACCCGCCATTTCCAGCATGCCAACGATGTCGCCCTCGTGCGCGCCGTCGAACACCGGCGAGGCGAAGGGAACGCCGCGGCTGAGGTTCTTGGCGAGCTCGATGGTCTGTTCGTCGTCGAGATCCTGGATCTCGGCCTTGTAGGCCTTCTCGCCGTAGACCTCGCGCAGGTGCTTCCGGACCTGGGCGACCGACGCCTCGCGGGCGCCGTTCACCATCTCGCCGATCTTCTTGCCGAGACCGGCGGCGGCCCATCCGAGATGGGTCTCCAGGATCTGCCCGACGTTCATGCGGGAGGGCACGCCGAGCGGGTTCAGCACGATGTCGACGGGCTGGCCCTCCTCGAGATACGGCATGTCCTCGAGCGGCATGATGCGCGAGATCACGCCCTTGTTGCCGTGACGGCCGGCCATCTTGTCGCCCGGCTGCAGCTTGCGCTTGGTGGCGACGAAGACCTTGACCATCTTCATCACGCCCGGCGGCAGCTCGTCGCCGCGCTGCAGCTTGTCGACCTTGCTGTCGAAGCGGTCCTGCAGGCGCTTCATCGATTCGTCGAACTGCTTGTTCAACGCCTCGATCTCGCCCTGGCGCTTGTCGGTCTTGACGGCGATCTGGCGCCACTGGCCGGGCGTGTATTCGCCCAGCACCTTGTCGGTGATGCGCGTGCCCGGCTTCAGGCCCTTGAGCCCGCCGGCCACCGTCTGGTTCATCAGCATTTCTTGGATCTGGCTGTAGAAGCTGCGCTCCAGGATGGCCTTTTCGTCGTCGCGGTCCTTGGCCAGGCGCTCGATCTCGTCACGCTCGATGGCGAGCGCGCGCTCGTCCTGGTCGACGCCGCGGCGGTTGAACACGCGCACCTCGACGACCGTGCCCTCGACGCCCGGCGGCACCTTGAGCGAGGTGTCGCGCACGTCGGCCGCCTTCTCGCCGAAGATGGCGCGCAGCAGCTTCTCTTCCGGGGTCATCGGGCTCTCGCCCTTCGGCGTCACCTTGCCGACCAGGATGTCGCCCGCCTTCACCTCGGCACCGATATAGACGATGCCCGCCTCGTCGAGGTTCTTCAGAGCCTCTTCGCCGACGTTGGGGATGTCGCGGGAGATCTCCTCCTGGCCGAGCTTGGTGTCGCGGGCCATGACCTCGAACTCCTCGATATGGATCGAGGTGAAGACGTCATCGCGCACGATACGCTCGGAGAGCAGGATCGAGTCCTCGAAGTTGTAGCCATTCCACGGCATGAAGGCGACGAGCACGTTGCGGCCGAGCGCCAGCTCGCCGTCACGCGTCGACGGGCCATCGGCCACGATGTCGCCCTTCTTCACCTGGTCGCCGACCTTCACCAGCGGCTTCTGGGTGATGCAGGTGCTCTGGTTGGAGCGCTGGAACTTCAAGAGGTTGTAGATGTCGACCGCCGGGCGGTTCGGACCTACATCCTCGGTGGCGCGCACGACGATGCGCATGGCGTCGACCTGGTCGACGATGCCGGTGCGGCGCGCGGCGATCGCCACGCCCGAGTCGCGGGCCACCACCTCTTCCATGCCGGTGCCGACCAGCGGCGATTCGGCCTGGATCAGCGGCACCGCCTGGCGCTGCATGTTCGAGCCCATCAGCGCGCGGTTGGCGTCGTCGTTCTCGAGGAACGGGATCAGCGCCGCG
The DNA here is from genome assembly GCA_016780605.1 of Reyranella sp. Classification (GTDB taxonomy): domain Bacteria; phylum Pseudomonadota; class Alphaproteobacteria; order Reyranellales; family Reyranellaceae; genus Reyranella. The sequence continues at coordinate 2,390 of JADHLS010000113.1, read as the reverse complement.
GCGACCGACACGATCTGCTTGGGCGACACGTCGACGAAGTCGATCGTGTCGGGACGGCCGAGGATGTACTCGCCGCCCTTGCGGCACTGCACCAGCTCCGACACGAACTTGCCGCGCGCGTCAATCTCGGCGTTGGCCTGGGCCACCGTGTAGCGGCCCTCCTCCATCGCCGAGAGGTAGACGACCTCGTCGGTGACGCGGCCGCCCGCGACCTTGCGGTACGGGCTCTCGATGAAGCCGTACTGGTTCACCCGCGCGTAGGTCGCGAGCGAGTTGATCAGGCCGATGTTCGGGCCTTCCGGCGTCTCGATCGGACAGATGCGGCCGTAATGCGTCGGATGCACGTCGCGCACCTCGAAGCCGGCGCGCTCGCGCGTGAGACCGCCCGGTCCCAGGGCCGAGAGGCGACGCTTGTGCGTCACTTCCGACAGCGGGTTGGTCTGGTCCATGAACTGGCTGAGCTGGCTCGAGCCAAAGAACTCGCGCACCGCCGCCGCCGCCGGCTTGGCGTTGATCAGGTCGTGCGGCATCACGGTGTCGATGTCGATCGAGCTCATACGCTCGCGGATCGCGCGCTCCATGCGCAGGAGGCCGACGCGATACTGGTTCTCCATCAGCTCGCCGACCGAGCGGACGCGACGGTTGCCGAGATGGTCGATGTCGTCGATCTCGCCACGGCCGTCCTTGAGGTCGTGCAGCACCTTGACCACGGCGAGGATGTCCTCGCGGCGCAGCGTGCGCTGACTGTCGGGCACGCCCTGGAACTCCAGGCGCATGTTCATCTTGACGCGGCCGACCGGCGAGAGGTCGTAGCGGTCGATGTCGAACAGCAGGCCCTGGAACAGGGTCTCGGCCTGCTCGAGCGTCGGCGGCTCGCCCGGTCGCATGACGCGGTAGATGTCGAGCAGCGCCTCTTCACGGTTGGAGTTCTTGTCGGCTGCCAGCGTGTTGCGGATGTAGGGCCCGACATTGACGTGGTCGATGGCGAGCGTCGGCAGAACGTCGATCTCGTTTTCGTCGAACAGGTCGAGCACGGCCTGGGTGATCTCCTGGCCCGCCTCGACGTAGATCTCGCCCGTCTTCTCGTTGATGACGTCGAGCGCAGCGTAGCGGCCGATCAGCTCCTCCGGCGAGACGCGGATCTCCTTGAGGCCGGCCTCCTTGAGGCGGTTGAGGAGTCGCGGCGTCATCTTGGCGCCGGCATCGGCGACCGCCTTGCCGGTCTTGCCGTTGACGAGGTCGTGGGTCAGCTTCACGCCGCGCATGGAATCGGCGTCGAACGGCGTGTTCCAGCCATCCTTCTCGCGCTTGTAGATGACCTGGCCATAGAACGCCGACAGGATCTCCTCCGGCGACAGGCCCTGGGCCTCGGCCGGATCGAGCGTCTGACCCTTGGCGACGGCCGCGGCGCGCTTCTTGGCGGTGGCGTCGTTGTCGAGCGCCAGCAGGAGAGTCGTCACCGGGATCTTGCGGCGACGGTCGATGCGGACGTGGATCAGGTCCTTGGCGTCGAACTCGAAGTCGAGCCACGAGCCGCGGTAGGGGATGATGCGGGCGGCGAACAGGTACTTGCCCGAGCTGTGGGTCTTGCCCTTGTCGTGGTCGAAGAAGACGCCCGGCGAGCGGTGCATCTGGCTCACGATCACGCGCTCGGTGCCGTTCACGATGAACGTGCCGTTGTCGGTCATGAGCGGCATGTCGCCCATGTAGACGTCCTGCTCCTTGATATCGCGGATCGAGCGCGAGCCCGCTTCCTCGTCGATGTCCCATACGACCAGCTGCAGCGTGACCTTGAGCGGGGCAGCGTAGGTGATGCCGCGCTGCTGGCACTCCTCGACGTCGTACTTGGGCTCCTCGAACTCGTACTTCACGAACTCGAGGCTGGCGCGCTCGGCGAAGTCCTTGATCGGGAACACGCCACGGAAGACCTCCTGGAGGCCGGACTGCGTGCGCTTGGCAGCGGGGATGTTGCGCTGCAGGAAGCTCTCGTAGGAGCTCTTCTGGACTTCGATGAGGTTGGGCATCGGGGCCACGGACTCGATGTGGCCGAAGAAACGACGGATCCGTTTGCGCGTATTGAAGGCCGTGGCCATCCTGCGTCCTCGAAGGTTCAAGGGCGGAGAAAACACCCGCTGCTTTCTCGGAACTCGCGGCCCGCCAGCCGTTCGTCCCATCCGTTGCAGAGGGCCACTTGTCGGAACAGACTTTTTGGAAGTCTGCTCAGATAAGGGGCCGTCTTGAATATTCAAGCCGTGGTCAACTGACCGTCTTTAACTCTCTGTTCGCTTACTCACTCTCCTCTTTTCTTCCTCCTCTCCCCGTTGGGGGAGAGGTTGGGTGAGGGGGTGCACAAAGCACCCCGCCTCACCCCCTCACCTAACCTCTCCCCC